>CAISUK010000428.1 GCA_903888645.1 uncultured Pseudomonadota bacterium
GATTATTTCATGGCGCATTTTCGCGAGGAACTCTCCGGAACCGAGTCTGCGCAAACCGGCGTACTGGTCGTGATGCGCCTACTCAACCTGAACGAAATGAATACGGTACTGGGGCGCTCGGGTGCCGACGATTTACTGAGGAACATCGGCCAGATCTTCCAGGAACAGGCCGCGCAATCCGAAGCCGCCCTGGCCGGGAGGGTAAAGGCCGGCGACGTTGCGCTAATGCTGCCAGGCCAGAGCGATGCGCTACAAGCCAGCAAGAATCTGGCGGATCTGCTCGCTGCGGAACTTCTAACCAAGTGGGCTGCACTGCCTGACCTCTTCCATCTGGGAGCCGTCCGCTACCAACGCGGCAGTGCGGTCGCCGACATCCTCTCAAAGGTCGACCACGCGGTTGCCGTAGCCGAGGGTCAAGGCAAGAATGCCTGGCACGCCCTTGAGGGCGACGGTCCAGGACATGTAATCCCCGGCGAGGACTGGAGAACCCTGCTCACCGAAGCCATCGCCGCCGGCAAGATGCATATGGTGTATTACCCGGTAGTCCGGCAAGGCGGCGCGGCGGTTCACCAGGAGGGCATGGTCCGACTGCAGGCGGGGCCGGCTGTAGCGTCCTTGACGGCGGCCGACTTCATGCCGATCGCTGCCCGTCTCGACCTGACGGCGCCCATCGACCTGGCCGTGATCCGGATGGCGATCGACCACCTGGCAAGCATCAAGGACGATATCGCCGTCAACCTGTCTGGCGAAACCTTGAGTAGCTGGACCTTTCGCAGCGATCTGTCGGATCTGCTGAGCGCCTATCCACAACTATGCCCCCGTCTTTGGTTCGAGGTGCCTGAATATGGTGCCTTCAAGCATTTCGATGCCTTCAAGGATCTCTGCCGCGTTCTCAAGGGTCTCGGCTGCCACGTCGGCGTCGAATACTTTGGCCGACAACTGTCGCGGAGCGAGAAGCTGATCGAGCTTGGTCTGGACTACATCAAGATTCACCCGAGCCTGGTGCAAGACATCGGTGCGAATGCAGGCAACCGGGAGTTTCTGCAACGCTTCTGCGGTGTCGCGCACAGCGTCGGCATCATCGTTATCGCCGTCGGCGTCAGATCCGCAGAGGATTTGGCCGCCATGAAAAGTCTCGGCATCGATGCGGCGACCGGGCCGGCCGTCAGCCAATGAATAATTGCGCCGATGCCAACTTTTCGTGGGAATGGTTCGGCCGCCTTGTGTTAGTGTCCGTGGCCTGATCGGTTGCTACGTCAAGCGCGGGCCAAATCACAATGAGTCAGGACAACTCTCCCAAAGCCGCCTCGCGGGGTGCATCGCCAGGCGCGTCGCCACGCATCGGCGAAAGCTGGCGACGGCATGATCCGCTACTTTCTTCACTCATTGAAGTGGCCCGCTTTCATGGCCGGGGATTGACTCCGGAAGCATTTCTCGCAGGACTGCCGCTTGATGACGGCCGCCTGACGCCGGCAATTTTCCGCCGTGCAGCCGCACGCGCCGGCCTGGCATCGCGTATTTCCAAGCGCCCCCTGGCATCCATTCGCGACGAGTTGCTGCCAGTCATCCTGCTCCTGAAGAACAACGACTCCTGTGTTCTGGTTGGATGGAACGACGACCACAGCAAGGCGCGCGTGCTCTTCTCGGAGGCGGGCCAGGGCCTGGCCGAGGTCGATATTGCCAAGCTGGCGACCGATTATGCCGACAAGGTGATCTTCGTCCGCCCCCGTTTCCACTTCGACAGCCGCGCCCCGGAAATTCGCAATGTGATCCACCGGCACTGGTTCCTCGGCGCCCTGCTGGAAAACATGAAACTCTACCGCAGCGTTCTGGGCGCGGCCTTCCTTATCAACGTGTTCGCCATCGTCATCCCTTTCTACACGCTCAACATTTACGACCGGGTGGTACCGAACAACGCCTTCGAGACTTTGTGGACGCTTTCCATTGGCGTTACCCTGGTAATCGGGCTCGATTTCGTCCTGCGCATGGTGCGCGGCTATGTGCTCGACGTCGCCAGCAAGCGCGTCGATATAGAACTTTCGGCGCTCATCATGGAGCGCGTGCTCGGCATGCAGATGGTGAATCGGCCGGCGTCGGCCGGCTCCTTTGCAGCCAACCTGCGCTCCTTCGAGTCAGTACGCGATTTCATCACTTCGACCAGCGTCACCGCCTTCATCGACCTGCCCTTTGCCCTGATCTTCCTCGGGCTGATTCTCTGGCTGGGCTGGGCGATGGCGATTCCATTGGTGCTGGGCATGGTCTGGCTGGTGGTCTATGCGCTGATGCTGCAACCGAAGATGCAGGAACTGACGGAGACCACCTATCGCGCCACGGCGACGCGCAACTCCACGCTGATCGAGAGCCTGGTCGGCATTGAAACAATCAAGGCACAATGCGCCGAAGGCCTGATGCAGCGCAAATGGGAACAATCGGTCGCCTTCCTCGCCCGGGTCGGCGCCGACCTGCGCTACCTTTCCTCGTCGGTGGTCACCAGCAGTTCATCGGTGCAGCAACTGGTGACGGTCGGAATGGTCATTGTCGGGGTTTATCTGATTGCCGACCGGCAGCTTTCCATGGGCGCGCTGATCGCCACCATCATGCTCTCTTCCAGGGCCCTGGCGCCTTTCGCCCAGATCGCCGGCCTCCTGACACAGTATCAGAACGCCGCGATGGCCCTGTCGGCGCTCGACAAGGTTGTGGCGCAACCGGTGGAGCGCCCGGATAACGCCTCTTTCGTCAGGCGCGAGAGGATCAGGGGCGAGATCGAGTTCAACCGGGTCAGCTTTTCCTATCCGGGCGAAGATGCAGTTGAAGTATTGCGCGAAGTCAGCTTCAAGATCGCACCGGGCGAGCACGTCGCCTTCATCGGCAAGGTGGGTTCTGGCAAGTCGACCATCAACCGTCTGATCCTTGGCCTGTACCAGCCCACTTCGGGCAGCATCAAGGTGGACGGTGTCGACATCCGCCAGCTTGACCCAGCCGAACTGCGCAAGGCCATCGGCTACGTGCCTCAGGATGTGATGCTCTTCTACGGCACCCTGCGCGAAAACATCACGGTCGGCATGCCTTACGTCGAGGATCACGGCATCCTCTATGCGGCCGAGATGGCGGGCCTGCAGGAACTGATCGGCAACCATCCCAAGGGATTCGACATGTCGATCGGCGAACGCGGCGAATCGCTCTCGGGTGGCCAGCGCCAGGCGGTCGCGATTGCCCGGGCGATCGTACACGAACCTTCGCTGCTTCTGCTCGACGAGCCAAGCAGCGCCATGGATCACGCCACCGAGGACGCCCTCAAGAAGCGGCTGGCCCAATACGCCAGGGACCGGACCATGATCCTGGTGACCCACCGCAACTCGCTGCTCGACCTGGTCAATCGCATGATCGTGATCGACCGCGGCGTCATCGTCGCCGACGGTCCGAAACAGCAGGTCATCGAAGCACTGAGCAGCGGCAAGGTGGGGCGGGCCGAAAAATGAATGACGACAGCAAGAACGCCATCGCCCTGACCGGCGAGAATCTGGCCGGCGAGAAACCCGGCAAGGCCGGCGGCGGGCTGCGTCTCCGCCAGCTCAATCCGTTCGCCCGCTCCGGCGACGCTGCCGATCCCTACGCAACCTACCGGATCGAAGACCAGATGCTGGCCCGGGATTTTTCCATCGACGCGGATGCGGCGGCGATCGGCCAGGATCCCCTGCGCGCCCGCCGGGCGATCATGACCATCGGCATCGCCAGCCTCGCCTTCCTGATCTGGTCGATATTCGGCGAGGTGGACGAACTCACCAAGGGCGAGGGCAAGGTCATTCCGTCGCGGCAACTGCAGGTTGTGCAAAGCATTGATGGCGGCATTGTCAGCGACATTCCGGTCAAGGAAGGCGATGCCGTGAAAGAAGGCCAGGTGCTGATCAAGATCGATGCCGTCCGCTTTGTTTCCAACTTCAATGAAAGCCGCGCCACCTACCTGGCGCTGCTGGCCAAGGCGGCCCGCCTGCAGGCGGTCGCGAACGGCACCGCCTTCCTGCCGCCACCTGAAGTGCTCAAGGAAAATCCGGCGCTGGTCGACCAGGAACGCGCGGTCTACCTCAACCGCAAGGCCGAACTGGATGGACAGATCGGCATCGCCCGCGAGCAGCTGTCGCAGCGCACCCACGAACTGGGCGAAGCCCAGGCCCGCCGCGACCAGGCTCTGCGCGGCCATGAGCTGACGGCCAAGGAACTGGAGATGACCAGGCCCCTGATCAAGTCGGGCGCCGTGTCCGATGTCGAACTGCTCCGCCTTGAGCGCGACGTAGCTCGCTACAGCGGCGAAGCCGACCAGGCGAAATCGCAGATCACCCGGCTGCAGTCGGCAATCAACGAAGCCCAGCGCAAGGTTCACGAAGTCGAGCTCGAGTTCAAGAATCAGGCACGCAACGAGCTCGCCGAAACCCAGTCCAAGATCAACAGCCTGGCCGCCGGCAGCGAAGCGCTTTCCGACAAGGTCAAGCAGGCCGACATCAAGTCGCCGGTGAACGGCACCGTCAAGCGCATCCTTTACAACACCGTCGGCGGCGTTGTCCAGCCGGGCAAGGATCTGGTCGAAGTCGTGCCGGCGGAGGACGCACTGCTGCTTGAAGCGCGCGTCCTGCCCAGGGACATCGCCTTCCTGCACCCCGGGCAGCGCGCCAACGTCAAGCTGACCGCATACGATTTCACGATTTACGGTGGCCTCGCCGGCACCCTCGAGCACATTGGCGCCGATTCGGTGGTGGACGAGAAGGGCAATGCGTTCTATATCGTTCGGGTGCGCACCGAACGCCCCAATTTCGGTACCAACCTGCCCATCATCCCGGGCATGGTGGCGGAAGTAGACATTCTGACCGGCAAGAAATCGATTTTGAGCTATCTGCTCAAACCGGTGCTGCGAGCCAAGCAATATGCATTGACCGAGCGCTAAGCAACTGTGCAGAACTTATTTCAACTTGACTTTGACGCGCGTCACCCTGGCAAGAGCCGGAATCCAGTTCTCGCGCCCGTCGCCCCGGCGAAGGCCGAGATCCAGTTCTCTCGCTCGTCGCCCCGGCGAAGGCCGGGGTCCAGTTCGTTCGACTGATTGCTTTCATCGAGATCACAGCTAAGTCCCGGGTTCCAGGTTTGCGCCGGAATGCCGGTCTTGGATGGTTTGGCCAACAAACTCACAGCCTCTGGGGGGAGGCTTTCATGGACAGGAACATCTTCGTCACAACCAGCAGAGTGCCACCGGCGCGCTGGCGACAGGCCTTCCCGCAGGCCGCAATCGTTTCCATCGTGCCAGGGAATGCTCCCGAGGGCACCATCGTCTGGCTGCACAACATGACGCCGGCGCAGCTACCCGCGGGCAAGCGACCCGCAGGCGAATACCACTTCGTGGTCGCCGATGACGAGCCAAGCGATGAAGCCGGCCTTGCCGCGCTCTCGCAGGGAGCCGCGGGCTACTGCAATTCGCATGCGACGACCGAACTCCTGCAAACCATCGCCGCGGTGGTGCGCAACGGCGGCCTGTGGGTCGGCGAGTCGCTGCTCAACCGCATGATAGGCGGCATCAGCGTCCGCTCTCCGACCGCCGGCCGGGAGGAACATCCGGCCCTCCAGGGCCTCTCGGTACTCGAGCGCGAAGTGGCCCTGTGCGTGGCCCGGGGTGAAAGCAACAAGGAAATCGCGCGCCGGGTCAATCTCGCCGAGCGCACCGTCAAAGCCCGTCTGACCATCATTTTCGAGAAATTCGGGGTCCACGACCGCCTCCGTCTTGCCCTCCTGCTGAACAATATCGAATAGGCGCGGCCCGGCCTCCGTGTGATTCGTCACACTCTGCCCTCTTGGGCAGCAGATATCTCTTGCGACGCCTTTAGAGTAGCGACTTGGCACCAGCTCAACTCGCGAAAAGGAAACGATCATGGCAACAAATGTTCAGGCAGTCGGCATTGTCAGCGCAGTCACCGGAAATGTCTTTGCTCGTAACGCGGAAGGCCAGATGCGCCGGATCGCCGTTGGCGACAAGATTCTGCAAGGCGAGGTAATCGTCGCCGCCGATGGCAGCTCGGCCGACGTGGCCATGTTCAACGGCCCGTTGCTGAATATTGGGGAACATCAGACGGTGGCAGTGGATAGCCAGGTGGTCGATGCGGCGCCGGATGCCACGGACGGTTCACTCGCCCCGCTGGATTCCGGCGAAGCGGCCAGGGTCATACAGGCCGTCGCCTCGGCTGACGATGCCAACGCCCTGCTCGCGGATGACCCCGCTGCCGCCGGTCTGGGCGGCGAAGGCTCCGAAGGCGGCCACAACTTCGTCAACCTGATGCGCGTCGTCGAAAATGTACAGGGCGCCGGCTACGAGTTCCCGGTCAACCCGAGCGGTGCGGCGCCGACGCTGCAGGGCCAGGGCGCGCCCGATACCGCGCCAGCCGAAATTTCAGCAAAGATCGCGATCGACCCAATCACCGGCGACAACATCATCAACAACGTCGAGGCCAAGGCGGAAACGACCCCTGTCACCGGCACTGTCGGCGGCGACGTCAAAGTTGGCGACACGGTCACATTGTCTGTCCATGGCCACACTTATTCAGGCACGGTCACGCAGAATGCCGGCGGCGAACTGACCTTCAGCATTGACGTACCCACCGTTGACCTCCTGGCGGACCACCAGGTAGTCGCCACTGTGACCACGACGGGTCCCGCTGGCGCAAGCACGGCAACGGCTGCTGCCACCACTGACTACGTCGGCGACTCATTGGCAGCGGCAGTCACGCTTGATCCGGTAAGCGGCGACAACATCATCAACAACCTCGAAGCGCGCGCCCCCACCACCACCATCTCCGGCACCGTCGGCGGC
>CAISUK010000429.1 GCA_903888645.1 uncultured Pseudomonadota bacterium
CAGCCCCCGTTTTTCCAGCCGGGCACCCAGCCCGGAAAGAATATCTTCCGGCAGCGAAGATAGGCGCTCTCCCCCTGGCAGCAGCGGCGGGCGCGCCAGACCATATAGATGCACACCAGCGACAGCATCCTGCACGCGCTGCATGAATTCCAGATAGGCATCGATGTCAGCCTCGGACGGTGCCGCGCCGTCGATGGCGAACAGGCAGGTTTGTACCCAGGTCTGGCAAAGCGCCGCGCAACGGCGCAAGCGCCGCTCCATCGCACCAGGCGCGATGCGGCTGCCATTGATCGCGGCGATACGTTCAGGCGTTGCCGCATCGACCTTGAACCAGACCTCGCCGCCGCTCCGGCCGATGCGCGCAATTCCTTCCTGCACCGTGCGCCGCTCGATCAGGCTGCCATTGGTAATCAGGCGGATTCTGACCGATTCCGCCAAATCGAAATCCCTTAACACCGCACCAACCACTTCAACCGCCGCAGAAAATTCGCCGGCGCTGGTCGGCTCGCCGTTACCCGAAAAAGCCACATCGACGATGCGCCGCGCGTCTGCCGGAACGCGCTGCACCATGAAGTCGCCATGCAGGGCATCATCGAGAAACAGGCGCAATTCCTTTTCGAGGCGAGTGAGATCCACTGGCGGCGGCCCGCCCCGCTTGAGGTCGGGCACCTGGCAATAGATGCAGCGCCAATTGCAGGCATTATTGACATTGAGATTTATGCCGACCGATACGCCGACGGCGCGGCGCGAGACAACCGGGTAAACATAAGTCATGCCGACGCTGTCGCGACTGTGCTCGTCGGTGCGCAAGCTCATGGCTAAAAGGGAATCACGAGGCATGAAGGAGAATCCGAGGTGCTACACTACCAAGCCGTTGAGCATATCATTTGAAGGCCTCTTCTCCCATGCAAATCACCCGCAGAATCGAGTTCGATGCGGGCCATCGCATCCCCGATCACCTGAGCCAGTGCCGGCATCTGCACGGCCATCGTTACGCGATCGAGATTACTCTGTCCGGCGACATCATTGACGCCAGCGGTGCGCCGAACAATGGCATGGTGATGGACTTTTCCGACATCAAGGCGCTCGCCCGAGAACATCTCGTCGATGCCTGGGACCATGCCTTTCTCGCCTGGCGCCAGGATACTGCGGTGGTCACGTTTCTGGCCTCGCTGCCGGAGCACAAGACCGTCTTGTTCGACGTCGTGCCGACGGCGGAAAATCTGGCCCAGGTGGCGTTCGTCACGCTCGACGCAGTCTATCGCGACTCTTTCGGCAATCACCTGCGCCTAGAGCGCATCCGACTCTACGAAACGCCAAACTGCTGGGCCGACGCCCTGCGCAGTGGCACCGGGGCATAGCCGGCAGCTCGAACACTTTCAGCAACGGCGGACCATTGATCAAGGAGCAAAGATGTTTGGCCAGATGATGCAAATGCCATTGATGATCTCGAACCTGATTCGTCACGCCGACGAAAATCACGGTGACGGCGAGATTGTCTCCCGGCTTCCCGAGGGCCGCACCCATCGCTACACCTACCGCGCCGCGCATCGCCGTGCGCAGCAATTGGCCAATGCCCTGACCGCATTGAACGTCACCATGGGCGAGCGCATCGGCACGCTGGCCTGGAATACCCATCGTCATTTCGAGATCTACTATGGCGTTTCCGGCATGGGGGCGATTTGCCACACCATCAATCCGCGCCTTTTCGCCGAGCAGATCACTTACATCGTCAATCATGCCGAGGATGCCTACATCTTCTTCGACATCAACTTTGCCGCGTTGGTCGACGCCATCGCCGCGCACTGCCCGCTGGTCAAGGGCTGGATTGCCCTGTGCGATCGGGCACATCTGCCGAAACTGGAAAACGTGCGCGAACTGATCGCCTACGAGGAACTCATCGCCGCCCATTCGGCAAACTACGAATGGCCCGAGTTCAACGAGAATTCGGCTTCGTCGCTGTGCTACAC
>CAISUK010000430.1 GCA_903888645.1 uncultured Pseudomonadota bacterium
CAGTCACGCAGTGGTGCAGAAAGCCTGAGTTTTGCTGAAAGTTAGCCGGTGACCAGCTACATTTTTCCGCCGCAGAATGTTTTCGCCGCGCCGATTCGCGGTCGGAGCGAACTTTTCCCGATCCAGCGCATTTTCTGTGTCGGCCGCAACTACGAGGCCCATGCCAGAGAGATGGGCACGGTGGTCGATCGCGAGGCGCCCTTCTATTTCACCAAGGCCGCCTGTCATGCCGTGCCGTCGGGTAGCACCATCGCATATCCGCCCGGCACGGCCAACTATCACTACGAGTTGGAACTGGTTGCAGCAATCGGCAAGGCGGGCTTCGCGATCGCCGCAGAGGCCGCGCTCAGCCACGTCTTCGGTTATGCCTGCGGGCTGGACATGACCCGCCGCGACCTGCAGTTGCAGGCCCGCGAGAAACAACGGCCCTGGGATCTGGGCAAGGATTTCGAACAATCGGCGGTCCTCTCCGACATTGCTCCCGCAGACCTGATCGGTCATCCAGACAAGGGCCGGATCGTCCTGAAAGTTAACGATGTGGTCAGGCAGAATTCCGACATCGGTTTGCTGATCCACCGGGTATCTGCCCTGGTTGCACACCTGTCGCGCTATTACCACCTGCAGCCGGGCGACTTGATCTATACCGGCACCCCCGAGGGCGTCGGCCCGGTCGTCGCCGGCGATCGCATCGAGGGATTGATCGAGGGCGTCGGCAGCATTGCCCTTGCCATTCGGGAGCATGACTGAGCGGCGGGAGGACGCGGATTTCCGTCGCCTGGACGGCTTGAGCGATGTGCCTCGTCGTCTGTCGGAAACATGACATGCCTGGCAGGATCCAAGGCCCCTGAATCGAGCAGAATGCCGCTGCAGGCTGAATTATCATGATTGGCTTTACTCTTGCTTTTTGCCGGGAACGATGCGCGAACTCTCTCCTTCCGACTTGGTACTGGCCTATCACCGGCGCACCAAGCATCGCTTTGAGGCCTATGCCCAAGGGCCGGCGGCGCTCGACTGGGACGATCAGCCGGCGCCCTTCCGCCGTTTCGTCGGGGCACCGCTGGTGCCCTTGCCCTTGGCCGCGGAAACAGGCGCTTCGCTGCAGGCCGTCTTGCAGCGGCGCTGGCGCGAGATCGCGTGTGGCGGGGTCGCCGAGATATCCATTGAGAGTATCGGTGTATTGCTCAATCTGTCTCTGGCGATTACAGCATGGAAATCCTGGGGACCGGATCGGTGGGCGTTGCGGGCCAATCCATCGAGCGGAAACCTGCATCCGGTCGAGGCCTACCTGATCGTCAGGGGTGTCGCCGATTTGGCGGATGGCGTCTATCACTATTGCCCCGATGACCATACCCTCGAGTACCGCGCTCATTTTGCTGTGCCATCTGCGTCGCAGGCACCCCTGCTTTGCATCGGCTTCAGCACGCTCATGTGGCGCGAGGCCTGGAAATACGGCGAGCGCGCTTTCCGCTATTGTCAGCTCGACGTCGGTCACGCTACGGCGGCAGTGGCCTGCGCTGCTGCGGCCTTGGGCTGGTCGATCGGCGAGCGCCCAGAGTTGGCGACGACGACCCTGGCACAGTGGCTGGGCCTCGACAGGGAGAGCGACTTTCCGGCAAGTCACGGTGGCAACACCGAGCGCGAAGAGCCGCAAATTCTGCTGCAACTGATCGATGACGCAACACTCGCGGGCGTCGATCTGGCCGCGGTGCTGGCGTCGGCGCAGTGGCAGGGTCTTGCCAGCGCCATCGACCCCAATCCGCGCTATCGCTGGCCCATCATCGACGCGGTGGCGGCGGCGACCCGCAGCTCCGGTATTTCTTTGCTCGAACCGCGGAAAATAGCGCCGCGAACCATGCTCGAACAGGCAGGAAGCGCATCCGGCCCGTCACTTGGCGACGTGATCCTCAGCAGGCGCAGTGCGCAGCGATTCGATCCCCATGGCAGCATGGTCGCGGCCGACTTTTTCGGCATGCTGGCGGCGACCATGCCCGGTAGCGGCGCGCCATGGTCTGCCCTGGTCAATGAACCACGGATCAGCCTCGTGCTCTTCGTGCATCGCGTTACCGGTCTGGAGACTGGCCTCTATCTATTGGCGCGCCGCCCCGAACACCGGATTCCCATGGCTGGCCGCTTCGATGCGGTTCCACTGGCAGAGGCGCCAAGCGGTCTGCCGTTGTATCGCCTCGCGACCGTCGATCCCCAGGAATTGCGCCGCGTCGCCCGCGCCATCAACTGCCACCAGGACATCGCCGCCGACGCCTGCTTCGCGGTCGCCATGCTTGCCGAATTTTCGGCACCCATTGCGGCGGACCCGGCCGCCTATCGGACGTTATTTCTGGAGGCAGGCATGATCGGTCAGGTGCTCTATCTTGAAGCTGAAGCTTGCGGGCCGCGCGGCACCGGGATCGGCTGCTTTTTTGACGACCCATTTCATGAACTCATCGGACTTGAAGGCGAAGACTTGCAGAGCGTTTATCACTTCACTGTCGGAGTGCCAATCGACGATACCCGACTGGAAATATCTTCGGCATATCCGCACCGATGAACCCGCTCGCGCTTAACAAATACCGACGCATTGAGAGGCTCTTGCAACGCCTTTCCGTGCCGCTCAGGGCAAGGCAATTGGTCATTGGCCAGGGCTGGCGAGACGACGAACAGGCCATTGGATTCTACAAGCCTGAAGAGCCTGAACTCGCCAGTTACGTATTTACTCACGGCCAGCCGACGGATTGCTACGGTATTCATCTCGAGTATCCGGACCTCGCCGACAATGACCGCGGCAATGTGCCGCTGGTCTGCGAACACGTCGGCCTGGAACGCTTACTCGATCTGCTGACATTGCATTTCGGCCTGTACGACACCAAGCACTGAATCTGGGACAAGGGAAAATACAATGGCAAAAATCGGCATTTTCTTCGGCACCGACACCGGCCGCACGCGACGCGTTGCCAAATTGATCGCGCAGCGATTAGGCGAGGCCGCTGATGCGCCACTCAACATCAACCGCGTGACGGCGGCTGACCTGGCGGCCTACCGCGTGCTGATCCTCGGTACGCCGACGCTCGGCGATGGCGAATTGCCGGGCCTCGACAATGGGGCGCAAACAGCCAGCTGGCTGGAGTTCATGCCGCAACTCGAGGGCCAGGACTGGTCGGACAAAACCGTGGCCATCTTCGGCCTCGGCGACCAGGATAAATATCCCAATGAGTTTGTCGATGCCATTGCCATTCTCCACGATGCCGTGACGGGCTGCGGCGCCAAGGTGGTTGGCGAAACGGCTGCGGAGGGTTATCGCTTCAACCGCTCGCAGTCGGTTGTCGATGGGCGCTTTCTCGGTTTGGCCCTCGACCAGATCAATCAGGCGGCGCTGACCGAAGTTCGGGTAGACGCTTGGCTGGCTGACATCCAGCCGCATCTGGGCGCGTGATTCGATCCTTGGTATGCTATGTGTTCAGGGGGCACGTGCATCGCATTCGTAATTTAATTTGCGTTGGCCATCAAAACAATAGGGTACTTCCCGGCCACTTTGGCCAGTCAATAGGGGACCACGAATCATAGGGGGAGATCTGCGGTGCTCAATCGTCTGAAAGTCGGCAATAAGATTCTGGTCATTGAGATCGCTGTTGCCTGCGTTCTGGCGGCGGTGCTCGTGACGACCTACCTGTTATTTCTGCAACTGCGCGGCAGCCTCGATGCGGTGAAAAACGAGGGAATGCCGGATGCCATCGTCGCGAAGGACATGCAGGTGCAGGTCGTGCAGATACAGCAATTTCTCAGCGACATTTCGGCGACGCGCGGCCAGGATGGCCTCAACGATGGCTTGAACGAGGCAGAAAAAGCCTACCAGCTTTTCCTTGGCGATCTTGCCAAGTTGCGTCAGTCCTATGTCAATATGAAAAATCAGCCTGGCGTTGAGCAGGCCGATCGCTTGAAGGAGAAGATGCAGACCTGGTACGCGACCGGCAAGACTATGGCAAAAGCCTACGTTGATGGCGGGCCGTCGGTTGGCAACAAACTCATGGGTGAGTTCGACAAGGTGTCGACTCAATTGCAAGATGCGCTCGAGCCAATCATTACCGGACAGTTGCACGAGGCCAGCCAGGAAATCGAGTCGGCTGTTGCCGAGGCGATCAAGGCGCAGATGGTGATCCTTATCGGCATCGTTGCCGCCATGGCAGTACTGGTGTTCGGCGGCATTCTGCTGGCGCGCGGCGTGGCCGTGCCGCTCAATCGCATGAGTGCATTGATGAGCGAACTGGTGGCACGCAAAGACTTTTCCGTGCAGTTGGCGGTGACCGGCGACGACGAAATTTCCGCCGCGTCGCGCAGTTTCAATGCCTTGGTGGCGATGTTGCGCAGCATATTGCAGGACCTGAACAAGGATGTACATCGCCTTGACGATACTGCGGCGGCGCTGGCCGAAGCGATCCGGCAATCCTCAAACAGTTCTGCAGAAACCAGTCAATCAGCATCGGCCATGGCGGCGGCTGTCGAACAGATGTCGGTGAGTCTCGACCAGATGCGCGACAACACCAGCGTTGCCCAGGATATTGTCGGCACGTCGTCGCGCCATTCCGACGAAGGCGGGCGCGTCATCGTCGCTGCGGTCGACGATATGCGCAAGATCAGCGCGACGGTGCAGAAGGTGGCTGACGTCATCGCTACGCTCGGCAATCAGACGGCACGAATTTCGAATATCGTCGATGTGATTCGCGAGGTGGCCGACCAGACCAATCTGCTGGCCTTAAATGCCGCCATCGAGGCGGCGCGCGCGGGCGAGCAGGGGCGCGGCTTTGCGGTGGTTGCCGACGAAGTGAGAAAGCTGGCCGAGCGCACCTCCAGCGCCACTGGCGAGATCGCGGCGATGATCAAGGCGATTCAGGATAGCGCCATTGCCGTCGGTGGCCACATGGACGAGGCCGTCGAGGAGGCCAACGTCGGCGCGCAACTGGCGGAAGACGCCGGCCGCTCCATCGCCGCCATTCGCGAGGGAGCGCGCCAGGTTGCGGCCGCCTTCCAGGACATAGCGAGCAGCATCACGGAACAATCTTCGGCGGGACAAATGATTGCCCAACAGGTGGAGAAAGTGGCGCATGCCTCCGATGCCAATAGCGGTGCCGTCGGCCATACCGCCGAGGCGGCGCGGGTGCTGGAAAAGTTGGCCGGCGACATGCGGCAGCGCATCGATAAGTTCAAGGTATAGCGTTGCGCCAGATGGCGGCAAGAGGATTGACGCAAGCCAATTGACAAAAACTCAGCGGCCGTGAAATTTCGGCTTGCGCTTTTCCTTGAAAGCGTGAATGCCTTCGGAATAATCTTCGCTGTTGTACACAACCCGGCGCAGCCCCTGAATGCGCTCGAAATCCTGCGGCGACATGGTGTGCGCGGCGGCCAGGATGCGCAGTTGCTCCTTCATCACCGAGATCGCCAGTGGCGCGTTTTCGCTAATCAGGCGCGCCGTCGCATAGGTGAATTCCTCGATTTCCGTGGCTTCCGCAACATGGTTGATGATGCCCATGCGTTCCAGTCGGCTGGCTGATATTGGCTGTCCGGTAAAGAGCATTTCCTTGGCGATGTGGATGTGTGCGGTGTTGAGAAAGGTCAGCAGCCCGGAGACGTTGTATGGCACGCCATGCCGCGCCGGCGTGGCGGCAAAGGTGGCTTCAGGTGTGGCGACGATCAGGTCGCAGGCCAATACCGTCTCGCAGGCACCACCCCAGACGCTTCCCTCGATCATGGCGATGATCGGCGCCGGAAAGTTTTCCAGCTCGCGGATCAGGTAACGCAGCGGGTCACGCCAGCCGAGCGGGTCGAGACCGCCCTCGGGCAGTTCCGAAACATCGTGACCGGCCGACCAGACCTTGACTCCAGGTGCTGCCCGCAATACTGCGCAGCGGATTTCGCGCTGGGCAAATTCGCCGAGTGCGGCGACGACTTCATTAACCAGAATCTCCGAAAGCACATTGCGCTTGGCCTCGTGATTAAGGGTAATGGTGCCGATGGCGCCTGCGATTTGGCTGGTTATCATGGTGGCTGCCATATCACGCTGCCGGCGCTAACGGACCGACGCATATAAACGGCGCCGCTCTTCGTCCTGCAGCGCCGTATTCACCACTTCGAGGACTGCGCCGACATCGGCAATCCGCTCTTCAATTTCGATGCGGCCAGTCAGTTCGATTTCGGGATTCAGTTCGCCGGCCAAATAGAGCCGCCAGATTTCCTTGCCATAATCGCTGCCGAGCAAACTGGGAGCGAAACGACAGAAGTAACTCGCCAGGTTGCCTACGTCGCGCTCCAGCATCGGACCGGCGTTGTTGTTGCCGGCGGCATCGACAGCTTGCGGTAAGTCGATGATGACCGGACCGTCGCCGCCCAGCAAGATATTGAATTCGGAAAGATCGCCGTGAATGACCCCGGCGCAGAGCATGCGCACCACCTGATTGAGTAGCGTGGCATGGAAGTCCAGCGCCTGTTCCTCCGACAGATCGATGTCGTTGAGCCGCGGAGCCGGGTTGCCTTCGGCATCGGTTACCAACTCCATCAGCAGCACGCCATCGTGGCAAATGAAAGGCTGCGGCACGCGCACGCCGGCAGCAGCGAGCCGATACAGCGCGTCGACCTCGGCGCTTTGCCAGGCTTCTTCCTGCATCTGGCGACCGAAGCGCGTGCCCTTGGCCATGGCCCGCGACTGCCGACTGTTCTTCACCTTGCGGCCTTCCTGATAAGACGCACTCTTGCGGAAACTGCGCTGACTGGCCTCCTTGTAAACCTTGGCGCAACGGACTTCGTTACCGCAGCGAACCACGTAAACAGTGGCCTCCTTGCCGCTCATCAACTGGCGTATGACTTCGTCAACCAGGCCCTCGTCAACGAGTGGCTGTAATCTTTTCGGGGTCTTCATGCCTGGATTCTATCCGGCGGCGCGGAACGTCGCCTTGCTCATCGTGAAGCCATCGCTTGACTGCTGCACTTTCCTGGTGCTCAAACCGCTACGCTCGCGGCCGACGCACTGACGAAGGCGCCGAACCCCTCCAGCGGCAGGGGCCGGCTAAAGAAATATCCCTGGTAGGCATGGCAGCCATTGGCGGCGAGAAAGGCGCGCTGCCCGTCAGTTTCGACACCCTCGGCGATTATCGCCAGGCCGAGACTCTGCCCTAGCGCCACGATGGTCCTGGCGATGGCGGCATCGTTCGCATCGCTGAGTACGTGCCGGACAAAGGATTGATCGATCTTCAACTGGTCAAGCGGCAAGCGCTTCAAGTAGGTCAGGGAAGAGTAACCCGTACCGAAATCGTCCAGCGAAAAGCCGACGCCGCGGGCTTTCAGTACGGTCATTTTGGCGATGATGTCCTCGGCATTATCGAGCAGCAGACTTTCCGTCAATTCCAGTTTCAGCTTCTCCGGCGGGGCGCCGCTGTAATCGATCATGGCCAGCACCTGTTCAACAAAGTTGGGCAGGTTGAATTGTCGGGCGCTAACATTGACCGCCAGGGTGAGATGGGTGAACTCGGCTTGCGTCGACCAGATGGCAAGCAGCTGGCATGCGCTTTCCAGCACGCTGTGACCGATCGGCAAGATCAGGCCGGTATCTTCAGCCAGAGGAATGAAGTCTGCCGGAGAAACCAGGCCGCGTTCGGGATGCTGCCAGCGCAGCAGGGCTTCGGCACCGATCACCCGGCCGGACGAATCGACTTGCGCCTGGTAATGCAGGATCAACTGCTGCTCGATGATGGCTTTGCGCAGATCCAGTTCCATGGTGGCCCGTGCCTTCACGGCAGCCTGCATCTGCGGATCGAAAAAGCGCAGGGTGTTGCGGCCGGCGGCTTTGGCCTGGTACATCGCCGTGTCGGCGCGCTTCATCAGTTCGTCGACCTTGACCGATTGATCGCAAAACAGGGTGATGCCTATGCTCGACGTACAGTGATGGCTGCGTGTGGCCGGTCCATCGCCAGCCAGCGAGACATCGAGAAGGTAGCGTTCGCCGAGCCTGGCTTGGATCTTTTTTGCCACATGTTCGGCGTGCATGACTGCCGAATCAGTCCCATCGAGGTTCTCGAGTATGACAACAAATTCATCGCCGCCGAGCCGGGCGACGGTGTCGCCTTCGCGAATGCAGGATTGCAGGCGAGATGCCACTTCGATCAGCAGCTGGTCGCCAATATCATGACCCAGCGTATCGTTGAGCGTCTTGAAATTATCCATGTCGATCAGCATCAAGGCGCCATGCTGGTGGTGCCGCGCAGTGCTGCTCTGGGCGCGGCTGAGGCGATCGAGCATCAACTTGCGATTGGGCAATCCGGTCAATGCATCGTAGAAGGCCAGGTATTCGATCTGGTCGGCGGCCTCCTTGCGCTCGGTGATGTCCTGCAGCGTGCCGCGCATCTTCATGGGCCGCGCGTTCTTGTCGCGTTCCAGCAATCCCAGTTCGTGAATCCAGCGCACCGCCAGATCGTTTTGGCGGACGATCCTGAATACCTTTTCGAAAGTCAGATCCTGGCTGGCAATCACTGCGTCGTAATAGTCCGACAGCATCGCGCGGTCGTCGGAGTGGACCAGGGCGAACCATCCCGCCACAGAGTGATCGCAGGTCTGATCGACGCCAATGATCCGGTCGGCCGTTTCCGAGAATTCCAACACGCCGCTGGCAAAGTCCAGAATGTAACTGCCCACGCCGGCAATGCATTGCGACTCCCTGAGTAAGCGTTCGCTTTCCTGTAATAGCGCCTCGTGGGCTTTCCGCTGGCTGATGTCGCGGAGAAACACAATGAACTGCCCGCCGCCAATATCGCGATAGGTGGCGCTGACCTCGACATGCCAGGTCGATCCGTCCTTGCGTCGATGCAGGGACTCGAATTGATCCCGGCCATCCTCGATGATTTTTCGAATGTGGGCTGCCGTATCTTCGTTGCGCTCGGCGGCTTCGACATCGACGATCGACATGCCGAGCAACTCTTCGCGGGAATATCCAGACTGCTGCGCGTAGCGACTGTTGACTTCGAGAAACTTGCCTTCGCGGCTGACGCGCCAGAAACCGTCAAGGGTGGTCGCCAGAATGCTGCGATAGGCTTCGTCGCTATCGCGCAGAACGGCCTCCATCTGCTTGCGTTCGGTGATGTCGGTCAGGGCGATGCGTAGGGTTGGCTGGTTATCTTTGTCGACGACACGCACGCTGTCGAGATGACCATCGCAAAATGAGCCACCGCCATGCTTGAGTCTTAGATCGATGGACTGCGCTTCCTCACGCGCGACTGTCCAGACAAAGTGGCGCCGCCACCTTTCAAGGTCGTTGCTGGCCACAAAAAAATCGAAGCGCTGCATGATCAGTTGCCTGTGGCTGAGTCCGAGTATTGCCAGAGCGGTCTGATTGGTCTGGGTGATGAGCCCGCTTGCCGTTAGCGTCAGGTAGCCGACCGGGGCAAGTTCATAAAGGTCAACATACCGATCGCGTGATTCCTCAAGGGCCACCTGCGTCTGCCGAAGTGCCTCGTTCTGCATTTCCAGCTCGACCTGATGGAGCTGCAGTTCTGTCGCCAATTGATCGACAGAAAGCGCATTAGCCTCACCACGCGAGGCTTGCGCCGACTCCGCCGGCGTCTGATCCGCGGGAAATGGCAGACTGGAGCTATGTTTCCTTTTTTCCATCGGACGATTCCTGCTGTGGTTCGGCGGCGAAAGTGGAGAACCAGGCAAGCACAGAACGCCAACCCAAAACCACTTGACGTCAACTCTTTTACCACTCGACAAACAAGCGCGTCAGGCAGGATACTCTCATGCCGATAAAATAAAAGCGGCAATTTTCACGACGCGCGGATGGCGCGTGAAAACCGCCGTAACAAGTTCCTTCGGTAAGCCACGAGTCAAACTACGCCGACCTGGACTTCCGCTTCAAGGAAAAACCGGACTTTGCCGGTTGGGCCGCCAAGCCGGTTTGATGCGCCTAACCGCAGACGACGCAACGCTTGCCAGCAGCCTTGGCCCGATAGACGGCGCGGTCGGCACGCGCCAGCATTTGCTCCAGCGATTCGCTCTGTTGGCCAAGCACCAGGCCGGCACTGAAGGCCAAGGTGACTTGCGTATGCGCGACAGGCTGTATTGCAATGGCTGCTTGCAAGCGCGCCAAGGCACCCTTTGCCGCTTCGTGATCGGAACCGGGCATGACCAGGACGAACTCCTCTCCGCCCAGGCGCCCGCACAAGTCGGTTGGCCGTAGAGTTTCACCAATGACGCGTGTCAAGTGCACCAATGCGGCATCGCCGACGGCATGGCCATGCTGGTCGTTCACGCGCTTGAAGTCGTCCAGGTCGATCAGGGCCAGCGCCAGCGGCTGCCCGGATCGCACGGCCCGAGCCGCTTCCCGGGCAAATGCTTCGGTCATGCCGCGACGATTGAAAGCGCCGGTCAAGGGATCGTGGCTGGCGACGTCGCGGGCATCGCGCAGCGCCGCTTCGAGTTCGGCGATGCGGGCAGTGGCGGCGGTGAGTTCAGCGGCAACGCCGTCACGCAATATCGACTCAAAACGGTCGAAGCGATTGCGGTGCCGAACTGCCGGCATTGCCGGCGCCCGCAACATCCTGGATTCCTCGATCGGATCGCGACGCAAGTTCCTCCGCGAAGCCAGGTTTCCGGCGTTGCACACGGCAAATCGATCGCAGGCCATTGTTGTCTCCTTGGCCGCCGTATGTCATTTGGCAGCTCTGAGTCTCATTTAACGGCGACAGTCGCTGGATCTTGAGCGCGTTATTGATCCGGCAAATTTTGTCCCTTGCCGAAATCGGTGTCCTGCCAGCGTTCCCGCAGATAGTTTTGGCATATTCGGCAACTTTCGCGACAAGGCGCAACAAGGCGGTGAGTTGGCGATTGCTCGACAGTCCTTCTGCTACTATTTCGCATGGTGCCGGCGCCCGCCGAGCTGCCGCAATCGTTGCGTATCTGCTGCTGTGCCAGAGGAGTATGAATTCATGGCGAACGAGGTTGAACTCAAGCTGGCCCTGCCGGCCGGTGCGCAGCGCGCCTTGCTGCGCCATCCCTTGCTGCGTGTCGCCGTCGAGCGCAAGCGCGAGTCGCTCGACAACATCTACTACGACACGCCCGAGCTCGCCCTGAAAGCGCACGGCATGGCCTTGCGGCTCCGTCGCCAGGGCCGCCTCTGGCTGCAAACGGTGAAATGCGCTGGCGTCTCTTCAGGCGGATTATCCAGCCGTCCGGAATGGGAGACGGCTTATGCCGGCCGCTTCAACTTTACCGGCATCGATGACGAAGCCGTCCGTAAATGGCTGCGGCGGCCGAAAATCGCCGAGCGCCTGCTGCCAGTTTTCGAGACCCGTTTCAGCCGGATTACCTGGCGCATCGCGATGGACGACGATTGCGCTGGTGACAGTGGTGGCGACGGCAGCAGTAGCGTTCTGGTTACGCTCGATCGCGGCTGGGTCGCTGCAGCTGGGCGCCGCGAAGATATTTCGGAAGTGGAAATCGAACTGGTTGCCGGTAATGCCGGCGTCTTGCTGAAAGTTGCCAGCGCGCTGGCACAGCGCCTGCCCCTGGTGCCGGCGGTGCGCTCGAAAGCCGAGCGCGGCTATCGTCTTTACGCCGGCATGCCGCTGACGCCCACCAAGGCAATGAGCGCCGAGATCGACGCATCGATGCCGCCGGTCGTTGCCTTTCGCTGCATCGCGCACGCTTGTCTCGAGCAGTTGCAACTCAACTATGCCGGTGCCGTAGCCAGCGAAGATCCCGAGTTCATCCATCAGATGCGTGTTTCCTGTCGCCGTCTGCGCGCCGCGCTGCGGTTGTTTGCACCGGTGTTGCCGGAAAATTTTGACGAGCGTTGGTTGCCGGGCTTGCGTACCTTGATGAGCGGCCTCGGCCGGTTGCGCGATCTCGATGTCCTTCAGGCCGAGATCCTTGCCCCGGTGCAGCTGGCCCTTGCGGACGAACCGCGTCTGGCGGCACTGGCCCGCTACGTCGAAGCAGATCGCGATGTCGCACGCGGCGATGTACTTCGTAATTTGCACAGTGCCGATTATCGTCTGCTGCTGCTGGGCTTGATGGGCGCGCTGCAGCATGCACCGTTTGTCGACGCTGAAGGCGATATCGAGGGTTTTGCCGAAGTTGACCAAACGCTCGATGCGCCTGGCATTTCCCGGTTCGCGAAGAAACGAATGCAGCGCCTGCATGCCAAAGTGATCAGTCTGGCCGGTCTAGCCAAGCGTGAGGATCCCGGTTCATTTCACCGTTTGCGCATCGGCATCAAACGCCTGCGCTATGGTCTCGAATTCTTCGCCCCGCTGCTTGCGGCGAAACCTCTGCTGCGGACACTAGACCAGTTGACCGGTTTGCAGGATGACCTTGGCACGCTCAATGATCTGGCCAGCGCCGGCGTCTTCTTGATGCAGTGCGCCAGCGCCAATGGCGACTTGCGCGAGGCGGTAACCTTGATCGGCGGCTGGCACGGACCCCGCCACGGTGAATTGCTCGACGACATCGAACGCCTAGTGGCAAACGTCCCACAAATTCATCTGCCAAAAATCGAACGGAATTAACGTTGGTTGATGAGTTTCCACCAGCAAGATCCGGTGCCTACTGGGTCTTGAGTGTGTTCAGATGTGCCGAGCCGGAATGAAGCAATTTCTCCGAAACGGAGTCGCCCACGGCCCCGATGGCGCTCAACAACCGCTACTCCAGAACGCTTTTCAAGCGTGTTTCTACAAGATCAATCATCGTCCCTGCCGAAATGTTCAACGCGCTGGCGAGAGTGAAGATCGTAGCTAGGGACGGGCCTTTTTCGGCACGTTCGAGTGCGCTGATGTGGCTCCGCTCTGTAGAACCATTCTTTCCAAGGGACAGCCGCTGATTGCGGCTACCGTGGTAAGCATTGACGCATTGGATCGCTCATCGACGCTGGGCCGACTTATTTCGGAGCAGGTCTCCGGGCGATTCACACAGTTGGGCTACCAGATGGTGGAAATGAAATTCCGCAATAGCGTCTACATTAAGCAGAGCCAGGGCGAATTGGTGCTAACGCGGGAAATTAAGGAACTAGCCCAAAGCGTGGCTGCGCAAGCAGTTATTGTGGGTTCCTATGGCGAGAGCGATGACGCTGTTTTCGTGAATCTGAAGATTGTCGAACCCGCGACGAACCTTGTGCTTGCATCGCACGACTATGTCCTGCCGCTCGATAGCGCGGTCAGAGCCTTGGTACGCGGGCGCTAACAACCACTGGATCGCGCATTCGTTTGCTGCTGAGCAGCGGCACCTGCGTTTATGCCGTTATGGAATTTTTTACGTCTCTTCCAGCCCGCAACGATAATGGGCTGTGTTCGACTTATCTGCAGAAACTAGGTCGGTGGCCCAAAAGCACTCGCATTGAGTCATGGGTCATCGAGCTTGACCTTGGTCACGCTCTGACTGGCGCGGGCATCGGCCATGGCATTCAAATCGATGTCTTCCAGTCGGTCCAGCATTGCTTCGTATGCTTTTGCCGGCACGCAATAGAACGCTGGCGCGTTCCGATTGAGAATTGCCACTGGAAACCCCTCGCCAGCGGCAACGGTACCCATTGGGTTCTTTTTCAGTTCCGAAATACTGGCAGTCGTTTCGGTCAAGATTTGATGGGTCATTTCAAGCTCGAAGACCTGTTAACGGTGCTGATCGTAGCACCGCGATCGGCGCCACTCAACGGCTTATTGCAAAGACATATGGGCGATTCGGTAGGTGGCTCGCGCAGGACCGATAAGAGGCCGCGGCGAAAAAGTGCTGCGTTCGAATTATCGGCAAACTCCCGTTGCCGCCAATCTGCCGAGACGTCCTTTATTTGAGGTTTCCGCGGGTGTAACATCGCGCGCTTTGGACGCCGCCCGCTGTGGACACGGCTTCCGTCCTCAATCTCTCAGAAGGGCTTGGTACTTAAAGTGGCAACCGAATTTCTCATGGGTAACGAAGCGATCGGGCTTGGCGCGCTCGCTGCAGGCGTCAGGGTTGTGACCGGTTATCCGGGGACGCCGTCGAGCGAGATACTGCCGACGGTGTCAGAGCGCAATTCCGGCAACATCCATGTCGAGTGGTCAGTCAATGAAAAGGTGGCCCTCGAGGTTGCGGCCGGTGCGGCGGTCGCCGGGGCCCGCTCGATGGTGACGATGAAGCAGGTCGGCCTGAATGTCGCCGCTGACCCCCTGATGAGTCTCGCCTATCTGGGCGTCAAGGGCGGCATGGTGGTTGTCGTCGCCGACGATCCCGGCCCCATCTCCTCGCAGACCGAACAGGACACGCGCACCTTCGCTCTTTTCAGCAAGCTGCCGGTGTTCGATCCAGCCTCACCCGAGGAGGCCTACGAGATGATCATCGACGCCTTCGAACTGTCCGAGCGTTTTGGCACGCCCGTGCTGTTCAGGCCGACGACCCGCGTCTGTCATGGCAATGCGCCGGTGAAGCTGCGCGAAACGCTGGCGGCGGCACCCGAGTCGCTGCGTTTCAAGAAGGATTCGCGCTGGGTCATCTTCCCGCGCCTCTCCTACGAAAATCATATCAAGATGGAGCAGCGCCTGCCGGTCATCGCCGAGGAGTTCTCGAGCTACCGCTTCAACTCCCTGTCGGGCGAAGGCCGCCTCGGACTTGTCACCCAGGGCATCAGTAGCGGCTACGTCGGCGAGGCGCTGACCATCCTCGGCGACCTTGGCCAGCCACTGCCGGCCCACAAGTTGCTGCGCGTGGCGACACCGCATCCGTTCCCCAAGCGGCTGGCGCTGGACTTCTTCGACGGGCTCGACCGGGTTCTGGTGATCGAAGAGCTTGACCCGTTCATCGAGCGTGAGCTGCAGCGCCTTGCCGGCGAACAGCAACTGTCGGTGACCGTGCTCGGCAAGGCCAGCGGCCATATTCAGGTGGCCGGGGAGAACACCGTCGCCGCCGTGACGCAGGCGATCGCAGGCTTTTTTGGTGTGCCCTTTGTGCCGGCCGCCAGCAGCCCGATCGGAGCGACCATGCTAGTCGAAGCCCCCGAACTGCCCGGGCGCCCGCCGGTACTTTGCGCGGGTTGTTCGCATCGGTCGGCGTTCATCGCGGTCAAGCGCTCGATGCGCAAGCGCCGGGCGATCTTCAGTGGCGACATCGGCTGTTACACGCTCGGCAACGCCAAGCCGCTCGACATGGTCGATACCTGTTTGTGCATGGGCGCCGGCATCACGATGGCGCAAGGTCTGCATGTGGTCGAACCCAACGCGCTGCATTTCGCCTTCATCGGCGACTCGACCTTTTTTCATTCCGGCATCACCGGCATCATCAACGCCGTCTATAACCGCACTCCGATCGTCGTCGTCGTCCTCGACAACGCCACCACGGCGATGACCGGCCTGCAGCCGCACCCGGGCACCGGCGATACCATGATGGGTTGGGTATCGCAGAAGGTCGATATCGCGGCAGTACTGCGCGCCATCGGTGTCAAGCACGTCGAAAAGTGCGATCCGCTCAAGCTCGAGGAATCGATGGCGGCCGTGGTTCGCGCCGCCGATGCGACCGCTGACGGCGTAGCGGCGCTCATCTTCGAATCGCCTTGCATCCACGTGGCGCCGCCGGCACCGAGCTACATCGTCGATGCCGAAGCCTGCGAATGCAAGGAGTGCATCATCCGTCTCGGTTGCCCGGCCATCCTCAGTGTTAATGGCAAGGCCGTCATCGACGAAACGCTGTGCTTCGGCTGCGACCTCTGTGCGCAGATTTGCATGTTCGATGCCATCAGCCCGTTCTCGCTGCTGAGTGCCAAGCCGCTCAGCCCCAAGCCACCGAGTGCCACGCCATGAAAGCCAACATCGTCATCGCCGGCGTCGGCGGTCAGGGCACCGTTCTCGCCGGTAAATTGGTGGCGCGCGCCGCCATGGATGCCGGCCTCGCCGTGCGTACCTCGGAAACCATAGGCATGGCGCAGCGCGGCGGCTCTGTCGTCAGTCACGTGCGCATTTCCGATGGGCCGATCGCCTCGCCGCTGATGCCGCAAGGTGCCGCTGACACGCTCCTGGGCTTTGAGCCGGGCGAGGCCGTCCGTTGCTTGCCCTATCTGCGGCCGGGCGGTACGGTCGTCGTCAACGCCCATACCGTGGCGCCGGTGGCGGCGGCCCTGACCCATACCGAATACAGCGGCCCAGCGATGATCGACTATCTAGGCAAATGCGGCGGCCGGCTCGTCGTGATCGATGGCGACGCCATCTGCGCCGAAGTCGGCTCGGCCAAGGTGCTCAATGTTGCACTGATCGGCGCCGCCGCTGCGGCCGGTGCGCTCGGACTCACGCTCGAGCAAATCGAGGAGGCATTGCGTAAATCGCTGCGGCCGAAACTGGTCGACATGAACATCCAGGCGCTGCACGCCGGCGCGCGCGCTGCTGGACAGGCGGCTCCGCAGGAATTGCAGAAGGAGACGCAGTGAGCGAATCGACTTTAAAAAAGCCGGAACAGTTTGCGACGATCCATCGGCTTCTCGGCACGGTCAAGCAGAAGAGCCCCTTTTACCGCGAGAAATATGCTGGCGTCGACCTGGCTGACATCCGCAGCTGGGAGGACTTCGAAAGTCTACCTTTATCCGAAAAGGCCGACCTCCGTGACGCCTACCCGCTCGGCCTGCAGGCGGTGCCCGATGAGGAGGTCGTGCGCATCCATTCATCGTCAGGAACGACCGGCAAGCCGGTGGTCATTCCCTAC
The DNA here is from genome assembly GCA_903888645.1 of uncultured Pseudomonadota bacterium. Classification (GTDB taxonomy): domain Bacteria; phylum Pseudomonadota; class Gammaproteobacteria; order Burkholderiales; family Rhodocyclaceae; genus CAISUK01. Next base: position 16,684 of record CAISUK010000430.1, read on the forward strand.
ACCGCTGGCGACGTCGAAGACTGGACGCGGATGTTTGCGCGCTGCTACGAGATGGCTGGCTGCACCCGTCTGGACCGGATTCAAATCACCCCAGGTTATGGACTTTGGACCGCCGG
>CAISUK010000431.1 GCA_903888645.1 uncultured Pseudomonadota bacterium
ACATGGTCGAATACTCGGGCATGTCGTTCGCCCTGTTCTTCCTCGCCGAATATGCCAACATGATCCTGGTCTCGACCATGACCGCGATCTTTTTCCTGGGCGGCTGGCTGTCGCCAATTTCCCCAGCATGGCTGACCGGCATCCCGGTGCTCGGCCTGCTCGTCGATCAGGGCTTTCATTGGCTGGCGATCAAGGTGGCCGCGGTCCTGTTCTGCTTCCTCTGGTTCCGCGCCACGTTCCCCCGCTATCGTTATGACCAGATCATGCGCCTCGGCTGGAAGGTGTTCGTGCCGCTTTGTTTTGTCTGGATCCTCGTCATCGGCGTCTGGATGATGTCGCCCTTGAACCTGTGGAAATGAGGTGAGGCCATGGGTGCAATGAAAGAAGTGATCAACAGTCTGCTCCTCAAGGAACTGCTCAAGGGCATGGCCCTGACCGGCCGTTACTTGTTCAAGCGCAAGATCACGGTTCAATACCCCGAAGAAAAAACGCCGCAGAGCAATCGCTTCCGCGGTCTGCATGCGCTGCGCCGTTATCCCAACGGTGAGGAACGCTGCATCGCCTGCAAGCTTTGCGAAGCGGTCTGCCCGGCCATGGCGATCACCATCGAATCGGCCGAGCGCGTTGACGCCAATGGGCAGACTTCGCGGCGAACGACGCGCTACGACATCGATCTGACCAAATGCATTTTCTGCGGTTTTTGCGAAGAGGCTTGCCCGGTCGATGCCATCGTAGAAACGCGCGTGCTGGAATACCACGGCGAGACGCGCGGCGATCTCTATTACACCAAGCAGATGCTGCTGGCGGTCGGCGACAAGTATGAAGCGCAGATCGCCGAAGATCGCGAACTCGATGCGAAGTTCCGGTAAGCGACGATGGAATTGACGACCTATTTGTTCTATTTCCTGGCGGCCATCATGGTGCTGGCCGGATTGCGCGTCATCACGGCGCGCAATCCGGTGCATGCCGTACTCTGGCTGGTTCTGGCGTTCTTCACTACCGGCGCACTGTGGATACTGCTGCGCGCCGAGTTCCTCGCCATTGCCCTGATCATGGTCTACGTGGGTGCCGTGATGGTGCTGTTCCTGTTTGTGGTAATGATGCTCGACATCAACATTGAACGCCTCCGCCAGGGTTTCTGGAGCTACCTGCCGCTGGGCGCGACCATTGGTCTGCTGATGGTAGTCGAAATGAGCATGGTGCTGGCCGGACGCTACTTCGGCCTCAGCGTGTTGCCGGAACCGGCCGCGTCGCCGGCGGGCTACAGCAACACCAAGGAATTGGGGCGACTGTTGTTCACCGATTACGTTTATCCGTTTGAACTGGCTTCGGTGATTCTCCTCGTGGCAATCATCGCCGCTGTCGTGCTGACGCTGCGCCGACGCAAGGACACCAAGTATCAGAAGCCGTCGGAGCAGATCGCCGTCAAGCGCAACGACCGCCTACGCATCGTCACGATGGCCTCCGAAACCGATCCGCCCACTGAAGCAGCAGTGCCGGCCAACGAACAGGGAGGCAAATAGCACCATGTTGTCGCTTTCCCATTTCCTGATTCTCGGGGCCATCATGTTTGCCCTCGGCATCGTCGGTATCTTCCTCAATCGGAAGAACCTGATCGTCCTGCTGATGGCCATCGAACTGATGCTTCTGGCGGTAAATATTAACTTCGTCGCCTTCTCGCATTATCTTAACGATCCGGCCGGACAGTTGTTCGTGTTCTTCATCCTGACCGTGGCAGCTGCCGAATCGGCCATCGGATTGGCCATCCTGGTGGTGCTATTCCGCAACCTTTCCACCATTCACGTCGACGACCTCGACAGCCTCAAGGGATAAGGCCGCCACGATGGATATGCATACCCTTTACCTGATCGTGCCGCTGGCGCCGCTGCTCGGCGCTGTCGTTGCCGGTCTCTTCGGCAAGGCCATCGGCCGCTCCGGTGCTCACTGGGTGACTATCCTAGGCGTGCTCGTCTCGTTCATCGCCTCGCTCGCCGTTTATCAGGATGTCATGGCAGGGCACAACTTCAACGGCAGCATCTACACCTGGATGGAAACTGGCGGGCTCAAGCTGGAAGTCGGTTTCCTGATCGACCCGCTGACCGTCATGATGTTGCTGGTGGTCAATTTCGTTTCCTTGATGGTGCACATCTACACCATCGGCTACATGGCGGACGATCCCGGCTACCAGCGCTTCTTCAGCTATATCTCGCTATTCACCTTCTCGATGTTGATGCTGGTAATGGCGAACAATTTCCTGCAGCTCTTCTTCGGTTGGGAGGCGGTTGGGCTGGTCTCGTATCTGCTGATCGGCTTCTGGTACACGCGGCCGACCGCGATCTACGCGAATCTGAAAGCGTTTCTGGTCAATCGTGTCGGCGACTTCGGCTTCCTACTCGGCATCGGCCTGGTGCTCGCCCACTTCGGCAGCCTCGACTACGCCACGGTCTTCGCGGCCGCGCCCGGCCACGCCGCCAACATGATCCAGCTGATCCCGGGTCACGACGGTTCCC
>CAISUK010000432.1 GCA_903888645.1 uncultured Pseudomonadota bacterium
AGATAGACGATCAGCGGATAGCGGCCCGGCGCTGTCGGCGCTAGCACATCGACATCGATGACGTTGTCGCGGCGCTCCCATGTTTCATGCAGGGAAGTGGTGGCGTAACGCTTCTCTGCCGTGTAGCCGTGACCATGCACAAACTTGGGCTTGTCATCGGGCGACGGACGATGCGGCTGGGCGCAGGCGGTCAATAGCGCCGCGGCCAGCAGTGCCGGCCAATTCCACTTGCCTGGCCGCCGCATGAAGCGATGCCCGGATTGGTTTCCGCTCATTGTCCGGGTGGTTGTGGGGACACCCGCGTCCAACCCTCTGGGCAGTTTCTGACGTAGGGATAGTAGCTTGACGAACTATTGCAGTAATACCACCAGGATGGCTCGGCCGGCTGCGCCTGCGGTGGCGACGACACATAGGCGACGGGGGCGGCCATGACCACCGGCGGCTGCACATAGACTGGTGGAGCGACGTAGGCCGGCGACGGGAAATACACCGCGCGTGGCTGCGTGGCGTCGATGAGAATGGCGGTACCCAGCAAGAGACCCAAACCCCAGCCCCAGCCACCATCGCCATGACCATAGTGGCCATAGCCACGATCCGCCCAGGCGGGGGAAACGAGTAGCGCAGTGGCGAGCGCCGTGGCGACGAGCGCAATTCTGTTTTTCTTGGACATGATTGATTTCTCCAGTCAGTGCAAATTCGTAAAACTACTCTCGAGATCCACCATTCGGACGCGGCGGCCGACCCTGGCCGCGGGGCTCACCAGAAGGCCGTAGTGCGTCCATCTGGGTCTCCTGTTGATGCCGGAGTGCTTCCAAGGCCTGACGCTCCTGCTGCTCGCACGGACGCAGTTGTTGATGCGTGGTTGCCGCATTCACGCAAGTCAGGGCGGTCTGCAAAATGCCAATCCTGCCTTGAATGCCATCGACGCGAACCTGCTTCACCTTGGCAAACATTTCCGGATTGCCTGGGCCGCCACTGCCGGCATTGCTTTGGGCATAGGCCAAGGGTGAAGCGATGGCTACCGCGAGCAGCGCCAATTGTCGTTTGTTCATTGTGATATCCCTCATGATCGATGATTAATCTCGACGCCCAAAATCAACCGCTGCGATTGTGGCTGTCGAAATGACTGATGTCATTGGCTGAGCTCGTGTTGGCATTGAACTCGCCCGACATGTTTCATGCGTCCATTGTGAGCGCCGGATGCGTTCAATGGTCGGATAAATGTGACTAGTTGTTGCGACTATCTGAACTTCTTACAGATTGTTGCGCGCAAAGTCTGCCGGAGACCAATGATCGTCCTGCCATATTGCAAAGCTTTATCGGTTCAGAGAAAAAGCGGTTGTCGGCACCTATCAGGAATGGTGGCCGGTGACCCGCGCCAGCTTAGAGGCGAAGAAATACCACTCTCCGCCCCCATCTTAGCCGTCGTTGCGGTCTTCGGTTCCCTGTGCGCGAAGCGACATGTACAAGGAACCGATGGGCTTTGATGCAATGATGATGGTTCTCGCACAAGATGCCAGCAACCATATCGACCACACCGTCATGACGATATTCTGGACAACGGCGCGTAATACCTTCGACAACCTCTCCAATCGTTCCGAAGGCGAATGCCGACGGCTACTTGAACAGCCTGTGCTGTGTAACTTCGGGATGGAGTAACGTGGTACAAGATTAACAGTTCAGCGGCTCGTATCTTGGACAACCTCAATGGAGTTGGCATGTGGCAGACCCTTTCTCGGATATTTTCAAGAGCTGGCGACTCACAGGATCCTGACGAGGAACGCATCCTGCACAGTGCTGTGGAAGCCATTGTCACAGTCATCGATGGGCGCCTGCGGCTGCTCCCGAATTATCAACCGCGACTGCTCGGCGCAACCAAGATTGCCGTTGCCCATGTGCGTGGCCTGGCGCAACTCCTGCCGCCCGCGACGTCGCTCGGCGCAGATAGTTATCGCGCTGATCCTCGCCTGCGGCTACTCTTTGGTTCGGTCGATGAGATGCTGCGTCTGTTCAATCAGGATGCAACATTAAGGACTTTCCGGGCCGGCCAATCGATTGGCTCGACGTCAGAAATCTACAGCTTGTTGGTTGCCGAGCGCCAGATCAAGCATGTGCTGGGAATGGAATTGCATGGCGAACTGATCCAGCGCGAGGTACCCAAGCGCGTTCTGATTTTTTCCGATCGCCGCCTGCGCGCACTCGCCACCAGCGAGCAAGAAACGCTGCGCCTGGTCAAAATCGGGGCATTCAAACAGTTGCTGCAATTTGCCCTGGCAAGAATCAATCAGGCCAAATCTGGCTTGCCCATCGGCCCTGCGGCGCATGACCGCGCCGGTCAATTCCAGTCGCGCTCGGAAATCGATGCTAGCGAAGACTTTCCTCTATTCGATTTCGACAGCGACCATATCGCTACACGGGACTCCGATAGCGCGCGCTTAAATGATATCGACCGGCGCGTCGACTGCTTGGGCCCGATGGCGTTGCGGCTCGACGATTACATCGACATCATCAATGATGTGCTGTCACATTCGCAGCAATACCTGCGCTATCGACCCTTCAACGCAGACGTAGACCACATGGGAATGCTGGTAGACCATGGCGGCGATCATTCAACGCAGGATGCCGAGCACATCACGCTGCCGGAATTCGTTCGTCCGGACAGATCGAGCCCCGTCGTCGCCTTGGTGTTACGACTGCAGAATGATGCCTTGCGGACTTCAGGCAAGCTGTCCGGATTCATGTGAAAAAGCATAGCGATACTTTGATGTGGGGTGCATGAATCATAATTGCCGTTACTCAGCGAACGCGGCGCGAAGAAGTTTTTATTTCAGTTGTAATACGGTAGGGTGTCGATTGACACCGGAGGTACACTTTCAGTGTCCATAATAGTGAGGTACTAAGCGAGCACTTCGCTCGCGGCTCAGGCGTTTTTCGGAGGATTCCAGCATGGCCAGACAACGCAAGGACAGCCTTGATCGTTTGGCTTGGTGCCTACCCTTGCATGCGTGAGAACCTGTCTATGCGCTGCTTGACGACCATCGGCGCTGCACTGCTGATCGGTTGCGCAGCCGGGCCGGACTATCTGCAGCCGCCAGTTGACGTGCCAATGGCATACAAGGAAGGCGCGCAGTGGAAGATCGCCCGACCGCAGACAGTTGAAACCCGGCAAGCCTGGTGGGCGATTTACGGCGACCCGGTACTCGATGACTTGATCGTCCAGGCGATCCGGGCCAATCAGAACATTGCCCAGGCCGAAGCCCAGGTACGCCAGGCGCGTGCCCTCGCCGATGCGGCGCGGGCCGGTTTTTTCCCCTCCTTGGGCGCGACGGCCGACGGCGCGCGGGCGCGGACCAACAGCAACGGCAATATCGCCGTCGGCAATTCGGTCGGCATCGCGCTGCAGGCGGGCTGGGAGCCCGATCTTTGGGGTGGCGTGCGCCGCGCGGCGGAGGCGGGGGAAGCCGGTAGCCAGGCCAGCGCCGATGATCTGGCTGCGGCGCGCCTGAGCATCCAGGCATTGCTAGCGCAGGATTATTTTCAGTTACGCACCACCGATCGGCTCGCCGATCTTTACCGGCGAACGGTTGATGCCTATCGTAAATCGCTGTCACTGACCCGGCACCAGTATGACGTCGGCGTCGCGCTGCGTTCCGATGTCGCCCTGGCGCAGACCCAGATGGAAAGTGCCGATGCCCAGCGCATCGAGTTGCAGTTGCAGCGCGCCCAGCTCGAACATGCCATAGCCATTTTGCTCGGCAAGACGCCGGCAGCGTTCAGCTTAGTGGCGGTGGAAGCTCCGCTGGTCAGCGTACCGGCGACACCGCCCGGTCTGCCGTCGCAACTGCTGGAGCGGCGTCCGGACATCGCCGCCGCCGAGCGACGCGCCGCCCAGGCCAACGCCAACATCGGCGTCGCCCGCGCTGCCTGGTTCCCGACGGTACAACTAAGTGCCAGTGACGGCCGCAGTTCGGCGGGGTTGTCCACGCTTTTCGCGGCGCCCAGCCGGGTCTGGTCGCTCGGCACGGCATTGGCCGGTACGCTCTTCGATGGCGGCCTGCGCGGTGCCCACAGCGACCAGGCGGTAGCCGCCTACGATGGCGCCGCAGCCCAGTACCGGCAGACCGTGCTGGCCGGCTTCCAGGAAGTCGAAGATAGCCTCGCCGCGTTGCGCCTGCTCGACGAGGAATCGGTCGTCCAGGAGCGGGCCGTGCAGGCGGCGCAACTGGCAGAAAAACTGGCGCTGGCCCAGTACCGCGCCGGCACCGCCAGCTACCTCGGCGTGGTCACTGCCCAGACCCTGGCGCTAACTAACGAACGCGCCGCCGTGCAACTGCGCGGCCGCCAACTGGTGGCCAGCGTCGCCCTGGTCAAAGCCAGCGGCGGCGGCTGGAGCACCACTGAACCCGACGGCGTTATCAAAGCGGCGCCGGTCGCTTCTGACTGATTGGAACCATCATGACTTCGCCCACTGCCTACCGTCGCTTTGCCCTGATTGGCGGCCTCGCCCTGTTCGCCGGGCTGGCCACTTGGTGGCTGGTCGAGCGCTCGACCCACGCCGATACTGCGCCGACCCCGGCCGGCTCGCCAGCCGTGCAAGCCACCTTGTCGCGAGTGCTTGCGCAACCGGTACCGATTTACAAGACCGGCGTCGGCACCGTCACCGCCACGCAAAGCGTCACCGTCCGGGCGCGCATCGACGGTCAGCTCGACCGGGTCGCCTTCGTCGAAGGCGAGGACGTCAAGGCAGGCCAGTTGCTGGCGCAGATCGATCCGCGCACCCTGCAGGCGCAGCTCGCCCAGACGCAGGCGCAACGCGCCAAGGACGCTGCCCAACTGAGCAATGCCCGCATCGACCTGCAGCGCTTCACGACGCTGATCGCCGACGACGCCGCCACCCGGCAACAGCTCGACACCCAGACGGCGTTGGTCGCCCAACTCGAAGCGGCACTCGCCAGCGATGACGCGCAGATCGCCTTTGCCCAGGTCCAGCTGGGTTTCACCACGATCAGCGCACCGATCGCCGGGCGGGCCGGTGCCCGGCTGGTCGATGCCGGCAACATTGTGCGCGCTGCCGATGCCAATGGCCTGGTCGTGATCAACCAGATTGATCCGATTTCGGTCGTGTTCACGCTGCCCGACGACGCCGTGCCGGACATTCACCGCGCCCAGCACAGCAGCCACGCACCGCTAGCGGTCGTCGCCTATCCGCGCAGCGGCGAACAACCGCTCGCCACCGGCAAGCTGGTGCTGCTCAACAACCAGATCGACACCACTTCCGGCACGGTACAACTCAAGGCCAGCTTCGCCAATCCGGCGCACCTGCTGTGGCCGGGCCAGTATGTCAATGTCCGTTTGGTGCTCGGTAGCCGCGACAAGGCGCTGACGCTAACAGCCGGCGCCGTGCAGCGCGGCCCCGACGGCACCTATGTCTACGTGGTAAACGATGACCTGACGGTACGCCAGCAGCCGATCGTGGTGGTGCAGATCCAGGATGGCCTGGCGGTCATCGGCAAGGGTCTGGGCGAGGGTCAGCGCGTGGTCGTCGGGGGCCAGAACAAGTTGCGTCCTGGCGCCAGCGTGACCGAGACGGCCACCGCCAATCCTTCGCCAGCAAGGGCTGCGCCCGGGAGCGGTTCTTGAACGTTTCCGCAGCGTTCATCAAGCGCCCGATCGGCACCTCGCTGCTGGCGCTGGCAGTGCTGATGATCGGCATTGCGGCGTGGCCGCTATTGCCGGTGGCGCCACTGCCGCAGGTGGATTTCCCGACTATCCAGGTCTCGGCGCAGTTGCCCGGAGCCAACCCGGAAACCATGGCCGCGAGTGTCGCGCAGCCGCTGGAACGGCAGTTCTCACTGATCGCCGGCGTCAGCCAGATGACCTCGACCAGTTCGCAGGGCACTACTCAGGTCACACTGCAGTTCGACCTAGCCCGCAACATCGACGCTGCCGCACTCGATGTGCAATCGGCCATCACCGCCGCCTCCGGCCAGTTGCCCTCCAACCTTCCCAGTCCGCCGACGCTGCGCAAGGTCAACCCCGGAGATTTTTCCATCCTGGTGCTCGCCGTGCAGTCGGAGAGCCTGCCGCTCACCCAGGTCAACGATTATGCTGATACTATCCTCGCGCAGCAGATCTCGCAGATCCCGGGCGTCGGGCTGGTCAATATCGGCGGCGCGCAAAAGCCTTCGGTCCGCATTCAAGTGGATCCGGCCAAGCTGGCGGCAATGGGCATGGGTCTGGAGGACATCCGCGCCGCCATCGCCACCTCCACGGTCAATCAGCCGACCGGTAGCATCGACGGTCAGCAGCAGAGCTTCGCCGTGTATACGAATGACCAGGTACTGCTGGCCGAGGCGTGGAACGACCTGGTACTCGCCTATCGTCATGGCGCGCCGGTGAAGGTCCGCGATATCGGCATCGCTGTCGATGGCCCCGAGGATGTGCGCAATGCCGCCTGGGCTTATACAGGCGCCGCGGCGCCGGCTGGCGGTACGATCCGCAACGGCCGCGGCATGACCTTGTTCATCACCAAGCAGCCGGGCGCCAATGTCATCGAGACTGTTGATCGCATCAAGGCAAAGCTGCCGCAATTACGCGCGGCGATTCCGCCGACGGTGTCCGTCAATATTCTGGTCGACCGCACCCAGAACATCCGCGCTTCGGTCAGTGAGGTGGAGCGAACCCTCGTCATTACCATCTTTGCCGTGATCGCGGTGATCTTCGTCTTTCTGCTCAGCGTTCCGGCCACGGTGATTCCCGGCTTGACCGTACCGCTGGCGCTGATGGGCACCGCGGCCGGCATGTTTGTGATGGGCTACAGCCTCGACAACCTGTCGCTGATGGCGCTGACCATCTCGGTCGGCTTCGTCGTCGATGACGCCATTGTCATGCTCGAGAACATCTACCGTTACGTTGAAAAGGGCATGAAACCGATGGAGGCAGCCTTCAAGGGTTCAGCCGAAATCGGCTTCACCATCATCTCGATTTCGGCATCGCTGGTAGCGGTGTTCATCCCGCTGCTGCTGATGGGCGGCATCGTCGGCCGCCTGTTCCGCGAGTTCGCGGTAACGGTGACGATGACCATCGTCGTCTCGGTATTGGTCTCGCTGACGCTGACACCGATGCTCTGCTCGCGCTTCCTCTCCGACCAGCACGCCAAGAAGCATGGCCGCCTCTACTGGGTCTTCGAGCATGGCTTCGACGTGATGTTGGTCGCCTACAAGCGCGGCCTCGACGTGGTGCTGAAGCACCAGTTCATTACCCTCTGCGTCTTCTTCGCGACGCTGACGCTGACGGTCGTGATGTTTGTCTTCAGCCCCAAGGGTTTCTTTCCGCAACAGGACACGGGCACCATCTTCGGCTTCGCCGAAACCGGCCAGGATGCTTCCTCCATCGCTATGCAAAGGCGCATGACGCTAGCCGCCGAAGTGGTCCGGCAGGATCCGGACGTGACCGCCTTCGGCATGTTCGTCGGCGGCGGCGCCGTCAACACCGGACGATTCTTCATCGCCCTCAAGCCGCGCGACGAAGGCCGTAACGCCACCGCCGACGAGATCATCACCCGGCTGCGGCCACGGCTGGCCGGGGTCGAGGGTATCAACCTGTTCATGCAGGCGCCGCAGGACATCAGCCTCGGCGGGCGGTTGGCGCGAACCCAGTACCAATACACGGTCACCGATACCAACCTCGACGAACTCAACAATTGGGCACCGCGGCTGCTCGCCAAGTTTCGCACCTTGCCGCAACTGACCGATCTGGCGACCGACCAGCAGAACGCCGCCGGCGCAGCGGTGCTAACCATCGACCGCGCCCGCGCCGCCAGTTTCGGCATCTCGCCGGCGCTGATCGATTCGACGCTTTACGACGCCATCGGCCAGCGCCAGGTGGCGCAATATTTCACTCAAACCAACAGCTACCGCGTGATCCTCGAAGTCACGCCGCAACTGCAGCAGAATCCGGCGCTGTTCGACAAGCTCTACGTCACCTCGCCACTGACCGGTCAACAGGTGCCGCTGTCGTCTTTCGTCAAGGTCGACACTAGCAAGACCGCCTATCTGCTAATCAGCCACCAAGGCCAGTTCCCGGCGGTGACGATCTCCTTCAATCTTGCGCCGGGAGTCGCGCTTGGCGATGCGGTGACTGCCATCACCAAGGCGCAGACCGAGATGGGTGTGCCGGCGACGCTGTCGGGCAGCTTCCAGGGTACCGCCAAGGCGTTCGGCGATTCACTGTCCAGCCAGCCGATCCTGATCGCCGCGGCACTGGTGGCGGTTTATATTGTGCTAGGCCTGCTCTACGAGAGTTGGATCCACCCGCTAACGATCCTGTCCACGCTGCCCTCGGCAGGCCTCGGCGCGCTGCTGATCCTGCGCCTGGGTGGCTACGATCTCAGCGTGATCGCCTTGATCGGCATCATCCTGCTGATTGGCATCGTCAAGAAGAACGGCATCATGATGGTCGATTTCGCCCTCACCGCCGAGCGCGAACACGGCCTGTCGCCGCACGATGCGATTTACCAGGCCTGCCTGCTGCGCTTCCGCCCCATCATGATGACGACGGTATGTGCGCTGCTGAGCGGCCTGCCGCTGATGCTCGGCTACGGCGCCGGCTCGGAACTGCGCCGGCCACTCGGTTATGCGATGGTCGGGGGATTGCTTCTGTCGCAGGCGCTGACATTGTTTTCGACGCCGGTGGTGTATCTCTACCTCGACCGCGCCCACCTGTGGTTTACCCGGCGTGGTCAGCCGCGTGGTGAATCTACTTCCACGGTTTCGAACCGGTCATGATGGAGCGATTTTCGAAGTGGAGGAAATAATCCAAGACTGGTCGAGTTACTAGTGTTTAATTGCGTAATTTAACGATTGTATTTCTGAGTTGCGATCCCTTGACCTCGCGTTTGCGCCAAACGAAGGGGGATGCGGACTGATTGTAGGAAGCGATGAACGCCTCAATGGCCTTAACCAGTTGCTCGATAGTTGCAAAGCTGGCACCGGCCAGGGTTTTGCGGGCAAAGATGCCGAACCAGATTTCCACTTGGTTTAGCCAACTGGCCGACGTTGGCGTGAAGTGGAAGTGAACATTGGGATGGGCGGCGAGCCACTCATGGTTTTTCTTATGCGTACTGTAGTTGTCGAGGATGACGTGAATCTGTTGATCACCTGGAATTTCAGCGACGACGTCGTCCATGAACGCCTGAAAGTCAGGGCGCTTCTTAGTTTGGGTAGTCTTCGACTGAATTTCGCCGGTGGCGACATTGAGAGCGGCAAACAGATTGATCGTGCCATGTCGTTTGTAGGTGCTCTTCAGTCCCCGAACGATTTTGCCGCTGCTGGTGCATACGTAGCCGGTCTTTCTTTCCAGTGCCTGGATCGATGGTTTCTCATCGACACTGAGCACGAGGGCGTTTTGCGGCGGGCTCAGATACAGCCCAATGACGTCCGCCGCCTTCGCGGCAAACTCGGGATCGGTGCTCACGCACCAGGAGCGATGACGCCGAAGCTGGATGCCTTCCTTGCGCAGCACGCGCCAGACAACGTCATCCGAGACATCCAGCGCCTGCGCCAGCGTGCCTCCATCCCACCCGGCCAAGCCAGCCGGGGGCGGTGCTTCGAGTTGCTTGAGAATCCGCTGACGCAATTCCGTGGCCGGATAGACCGGCGGCTTACCGGGACGAGGGCGATCACGCAGCCCCGCCAATCCCTCGCTCGCAAACCGCTTGCGCCACGTCCCGACCGTCGCGGCTTGAATACCAAATTCCGCCGCCACTTCATCGTTACGCCGCCCGGCAAGGCACCGCAGAACAATCTTCGCTCGTTCCACCTTACGCGCCTCGTCGGTTCGGCTCTTGCTCAACCTCTCGAGTTCCTTCCGATCTTCCTCTGTACACTGAATCGCTACCGCAGCTCTCGACATGACCCCCTCCGTCAGGAATGAAAATGGAGTCATCATAGTTAATATTGTCTATTAATGCAATTAAACACTAGTGCAGCATGACTTTCTGCAAGATGATGCCGGTTGTCCTCGATGGTGGTCGTGACATGAGCGGAATTTTGCGACAACTTCTGCGTAACGGTATCAATTTCGGCGGCCGATTTAGCCGACTTCTCAGGCAGGTTTCGGACCTCATCGGCGACAACCGCAAAGCCGCGTCCTTGCTCACCGGC
>CAISUK010000433.1 GCA_903888645.1 uncultured Pseudomonadota bacterium
GCAGAAACTCCTGGTCTGCAAGCCTCGCCCATAAACAGTCAAAGGCTTATCGCCTAAAGCCTGATTTATGAAATTAGAAACCACCCTGCCGTCATGCTTTTCCATCACATGACGCGTCTTCACAAACATATCGAAGGCGCGTTCCGAGTTGGAATTCGGCAAACCTGCCACCCGCGTCATTTTGGTGAAGCGGTACAGATTCTTGAAGTAGTGCGCCTCATCGATGAACAGAAAATCGATACCCAGTTCCTCGAACGTGAGCATGTCATCCTTCTTCGATTTGGCTGACAGTTTCTCCAGCCTGGCGAGCCAGATCTTCTTGGCCCGCTCCAACTCCTTGACGATCCGATTTCCCCGCTTGTTCGTGGTCGAGGCCCGGATGGCGCACTCGATTTCGTAGACTCGCTCTTTGATGAACGACGCCATTGCGTCATCGCTCATCTTGATCCTCTCGAAAGAGGCATGGGTAATCAGTACGCCATCCCAGTCACCGGTGGCAATCCGTGACAACAGCGTCCGGCGTTTATCTCCCACCAGATCGTCCTTGCTGGCCATCAGGATGTTGGCCCCTGGATAGGCTCGCAAAAACTCGGCGGCAAACTGCTCCAGCATGTGGTTGGGCACGACATAGCAGGGCTTGCCCGCGATGCCAAAGCGCCGCAACTCCATTCCGCCGCAAATCATCGTCAGGGTTTTACCGGCGCCGACCACATGGGCCAGCAAGGTATTCACCCCACCCGAGACGATCCGCCAGATGGCGTCTTTCTGATGCCGATGGAGGTTGTACACCTCCGAAAACCCCGGCAAGGAAAGCCTTGACCCATCGAACTCCCTGAGCCTGACGGCATTGAACTGGTCGTTGTACATCCTGACCAGCCGCTCGCACCGTTCGGGATCGGCGAACACCCAGGAGCGAAATGCCTCCTTGAGTGCCTGCTGCTTTTCCCGTGCGGCAATGGTTTCCTCCGTGTTCACGAAATACCGGTCAGTGACCGGATCGCGATCCCGTATCGTTGGCACCATCTGATTGAGCGTAACCACAAACAACTCGCCCGCCGTCATGCGACCCGTACCGTAGGTTTGGGTCGATGCTACCGACCGTTCGCCCTGCCACGGCACATCGATGTTCCATGCACCGGCCTCGGCACTGAACTCCACCGTGCAACCTTCGCATTCCAGAAGATGATCGAGGAATGCTGCATAGTCACGCGACGGAATCCACGTTGAACCTATCCGGGCATCGATTTCGCCCGGCCCCAAATCCGCCGGAATGACCGCCTTGAGCGCCATGACGTTACGGGCATAGTCATCACCCGCGACATCCGCCATGTCCAGCTTATGGCGCACATTGCCCGACAGATAGGCATCCGCGGTTTCCCAAAGCGCACTTTCCGGATTCAGGAAGATCAGACCGCGATCCGCCATATCCGGGAGGAACTGCGCCCTCTCCCGCCCCAGCAAGGACTCCATCAACGGAACATCGATGCGCCCGCGCTCGTGCAACGAGACGAGAAGCGCTTCTTCGGCTGACTCACACCGATCCACCTTGCGAACCACCCCCACCGTTCTGCGGTAGAAAATGTCCGCCTTCTCTGCCGTGCCGCTTTCCGGATCAAAGTTCTCCAAAGACAGCAGCAGTGGCAAATCGGGATCGCCCTTGAAGGCCAGCTTATTGGCCTTGGCATGCAAATAGCCATGTCGTGCCACAAAGCCGTCATAGGCCATGTTGAGAGCCACGCGGTAACTGCCCAACCGACTATCGTCCGCCGTGACATGCTGAACATGGAGTAACCGGCGTGCTGCATCCCGGATGGTCATCAAGCCAACAATGCGCTTGGCGACCGTTGCCGATACCGCCCCCTCAATGACCAGCAGTTCCTGCCCCTCCGAAACAGCCAGACGGCCATCCTCAGTAAAGCAGTAGGCACCGGGTTTGACGAACTCAGGCGCTGCGACACGAATGTCCCGCTGCACCTGCGCCGACCGATCAGCCTTGCTGGTCAGACGTGGCACGTAGATCCCTTCGGGCAAACGGGCTACCCGATCGTGCAACGCCCCCTTCACATCGCCATTAAAAATGGCTGCATTGGCGAGGCCATAGCCATTCGACTTCTGGCTCATGCGTCCGATCAGCATGTCCGGGTTCTGGACATACCAGTTCGAAACGTACAAGCGGCGATGCCCATCACAGAGGCTGTACGGTGCTTCCACCACACTCAGCCAATCGTCTGCGCCCTTCTCGCCTGCTGCCAACTTCTGCAGGAAGACGATATCGGTTGTGACGTCGGTATTGGCCAGCGGTGAAAACGTCCCGGACGGCAAACGAATTGCACCGACCAGTCGTGCCTGCGACGCAATGTATCTCCGCGCCCGATCTTCCCATTTGTCCAGTGTTCCGGCCGACGTTATGAACGCCACCAGACCACCCGGACGGGTCACTTCCAGGGCTCGCCCGAAGAAGTAGTCATGGATCAGAAAATCAGCGTACGGCACATTCCGGTCGTCCGGCACCTGATAGTTCCCGAAGGGAACATTCGAGATCACCAGATCGAACCAGTCCTTGGGTAGCCGTGCTTTTTCAAAACCGATCGGCAGTGTCTTAACACCGTGATGCCCGTACTGGCGCTGCAGGATGCGTGACGACAGACGGTCGATCTCGATGGCGGTGATTTCCGACGCTTCCGCCATATCCTTCGGCATGGCACCGATGAAATACCCGATGCCGGCAGAAGGCTCCAGCACACGACCACCCTGGAATCCCATGCGACGCACCGCCGCCGAGAGTGCTTCGATCACGAAAACTTCCGTGAAGTGGGCATTGACGACGCTTCCCTTAGCGCTTTCGTAGTCCACGCCGAGAACAACCGGCAAGGACTCCGCTCTCGCCTTCCATGCCGGATCATCCTGATCCGGATTGAACGCTTTGGAAATACCGCCCCAACCGGTGTACCGGTTGAGGACCATGCGCTCATCCACTGTCGGCGGACGGTTTTCCGCATCGAGCATGGACAACAGTGCAACAGCGGCAAGGTTCGCATCAAACTTGGTGACATCGCCTCGCAGCATTGAATGCACGGTGGCATCCAAGCTGGGCCACAACACCCGAGGTGGCCGTTGAGGTTGCGTTTCCCCGATCAATGCGGGAGACACAAATTCGACGTCGTTATTGCTCGCCGGTGCGGTGATCTGTACCGGTGCCGCCAATGGAAATACGAAGATTTCCGCCGACGGAACGACGTGGGAAATCATCGGAAGCGGATCATCCGGAGCGAACCCCGGCAGCCACATGGTGACTTCCGCCAGTTTCTTGAGTTTCACGTTTATCTCCTGAAAATGCCGGAGACACGTGTCCCCTTCCGGGGTGTGTCCCCGGAAGGGTTAAGAAATGCTTGATCGTCATGTGCCGTCGGTACGCGACCGACAGAGCCTGACGGATGCTGCTAAAGCGGGGTGTTACGACTCACCCGGTCCTGCCACTTCGATCTTCCGCCACAAGGACTTGGATTCGCTGAGCCAGTGGTAACGTGCGAACGCCGAGAGATCGGCATCGTCATCGATCGACAGGATGAAACGCTCGATCCCGTCGCCATTGCCTTGCAGGGCAATACCACTGCGACTCGCTCGAAACGTCTCCAGGCACTCGGCATCGTAGCGATCACGCATCTTGCGCACGTCGATATCAATACAAAGTGACAAACGGAAGCCGCGACTCCGTGCATCGTCAAGGAACCATGCCTCGTCAACGACACGGCGCATGCGCGCAATGTAGCTTTCTGGCTTGACCCACCGACCATGCGGCTTGAGCGAACCGCCCTCGCAGGCGGCCGAGAATTCCACGGCCCGCTGCATCACTTCCCAGTGCATGCCAAACGCCATGCAGGACCAGGAACGCGGTCGTTTGCCGTCCCGGCTGTAAATGTTGTTGTCACCACCGAGCGACGCGAGGATGAAATGATCCTCATACGCCGACTCGATGCGCTGCTTCGGGAGCCTCACGGCGACCCAGTCATACTCGATGCGATAAGACATTGATGCCTCCAGAAATGAATCCGGAGACACCACGCCCTGTCCGGGGTGGGTTCCCCGGATGGGTGATGGCCTGTTGGCCGAAAGAGTTACAACTGTTCCGCCTTGGCTTGCGAACACAGATACAGCAGGCAGCTCGAATTGCGCGGACCCCACCAGCGATGCCAGCGGGCGTGCACTTTGGCTTTCTGCTCCACCGGCAGACCGAAATAAGTCGAACGGGCAATCCGCCACCATTTGGCGGTGAATTGCCGGCGTTCGATCTCTACGACGTCTGCACGCTGCGCGCGGCGGGCCATGACTTCATCGACCGATGGCTGCACCGCGGCGACCTGATCCGCAAACAGCGGCAAGGCCTCGCGTTCGACCTTCTGCTTGCGCAGAACGGCAGATCGTTTTCTCGGGGTATCCCGAAATCCTTCAAACCGGGGGTAACGATCGAACATCATCGTGACCTCCATTCCGCACGAATCGCTTCACGCGAATCGAACGCAAAATACTTCTTCATCATGCCTCCATAAAAACGGGAGGCACGTTCCCCCACGTGGGGTTGGTTGCCCCCACAGGGTTAAGAAAATGCTGTTTGTTTCCAGCGGCCAGCTACCGCCTTTCTGTCGTTCTCATATGAGAACCACCGAAATCCGCTTTCCACAGCGGGCTCGCATCACATAGAACGGAACCCGTTCTGGAAAGCCCGGCACACGATGTTGCGTGTGCGCCGGAGGGAAAGCCCTGCCATCAACCACCTTTGCCCCGACGCTTGCGACTGCGCTTGGGTTTTGGGTAGCCAAACCGGGCCCATGCTTCGGGATCGACGGGAAGCGGTGTCGTCCGGGCCTTTTTTAGATTGACGAAGACGCCGTGATAGCCAATATGGCCGTAGCGAAACAACTCCCACAGCAGATTCAGGGCATACAGCGACACGCCACGATTCACGAACAGCGACTGCTTTTCCAGGGCATCGGCGAGCGAACAGGATGGTGTGTCATCGTCGGCTTCCTGCGACTCATCCGCGATCTCCGGGAGAAGATCAACAGCGTGAGGAAGACGATCCACGTTAGGTTTGGCCCAACGTGCAGGCACTTGGCCAAGCACAACCTGTCCATCATGCAAACGGTTGCCCAGATCGAGCCAATACCCGCCACCGCCATGCGCCACGGAATCCAGAATCGCTTTTCTGGCAAATCGATTGTCCACGCAGCCGATCGCAAGATCAGTGCGCAAACTTTCGCTGGCATTCAAGCGCCGGACATCCGCCTTCCAGCCGGTACCCATCGCCATGTTGATGCGATTGACGAGTACCGAAGCCTTCGGCAGACCCACATCCGACGGATAGAACATCTGCCGCCCAACATTGGCTTCCGAAACCTGGTCGCTATCGATCACGGTGACATCGAGCCCACCGGGATGCCCTAGGGCAATCATGGCCGTATGCAATTGCGCCAGCCCCATCAGCATTTGCGAGCCTGTTCCGCCCGCACCGATCACCGACACACGAACTTCTCGCGTGAGAAGCTCAGCAGAAAGTTGATGGATAGCCATCGCACCCTCCTATGTATCCTGTCAGGCCCGTCGAATCGAATGCCAGGGGCAGAAACAGTCCATTGGCGCACAAACGAAAGGCTGTCGAACACTGACCCCGATCGCAATTGCCAAGAACGCCGGCAATCTTGAATTCGCCACGGTCATCACGATCATCCTCGGTAGAAAAGAACGCCGATAAATGCCCATGAGAGTGCAGATCGACGACCAGATGCTCATCGTCACCGAGCACCGGCCGCGTGTAACGCACATGACTGCATCCGGACGACACTTCACCCAAAAAGACCAACCGCATTTCGCTGGTTGTCGCGCTCCACACGATCCAGCCGACGCATTCTTGAGGACACCGATCAACGGCATACCGGTAGAAGTCGACGACCAGGCTTCGTGGAATCGTGCCAAAGGACAGGGATAGCTCCCTTCCCACGCACCCATAAGGCATTGGAACCGCCTTCTGGCGCACCAGGGGAACACGCAGGTACAGCCAGGGACGCCGAGCTTCGAGCCACAGTCCGTCGCCGGTCACCAGAAATCGGTGACCGTTCTCGGTCAGTGGCGTGAAGCCGCCATAGCGCGGTACCGTAACGACCGGCGCCGACTGCTGCAAGGCAATGTCTCTCGCGTCCATTCAGGCCTCCGCTTCCAAGACTGCGGTCTCGAAGGCTTCCCGCAACGTCCATCCCGTCGAAACGAGCGAGCGTGTCGGAAAATGTGAGAAACGACCGTCCAGCAAATCCCGCCACAAGGCAAACGGACCGGCCCGGTAACGGGTCAGCCCTTTTGGGGTATGGATGTTCGGGTGCGTGAAATACGACCGGAAGAAGGCTTCCTCCCAGGCTTCGCTGTTATGCACCTGATCACCTTTCGGCAACCGGGTACTCCCCACGCAGACCGTCCCCGTGTTCCAGACATTGAAGAACGGTGCGATGAACAGTGGCGTGTCACCTTCAGGACGTTGCCGTCCCTTGTAGGCAAAAACCTTCCATGCCCTGGTGGTCACAACAAAGACCAGACCCGGACATGGCACACGACCCGTGCGCGCTCCCAGTTCCTTGCAGTCGAACCAGACCTGCCTTGCTTGGGGCTTGCTGTACCAGACGAAAAATCCCGATCCTTCTGCGAGGACATGCGCCGGCTTGAGTGCCGGGCGCAGCAGCGTTTCAGGGTCGAGAATTCGCATCAGCGCGAGCAAACCGGATTTACTGGCCGGAACACCTGCCTGAATGATCGGTCGATCCTCGCCATCGGTCTTGACGTCATGCACCGAGACGAATGCCGGCTTGCGACTGGCATCCTGATAAACCAGAACGGCATTGGTCAGCCGGTAGGACTGATTACTTGAAAACGTACTGACATTGATCGCCATCGCGACCTCCTTTGAAAAATTGCGGAGGCGTGCCCTGCCCTTGCGGGCGTGACAGCACCCCCGCAGGGTTAGAAACACTCACAGCGGTTCGGCGATCTGGGTGATCAGCCGATCCAGTGACGACAACAACTGCAATCCCAGCCCGGTCTTTTGCAGCCAGACGGTGAACCCCTCGGGATCGAGAGGTACTGCCTGTGCCCCGTACAGATCGGTATAGCCATCGCTGGCACAGTTCGCGAATTCGATAAAGTCATCGAACACACGATCTACGGGATCGTCCGCATCCCACTTCAGGTAGGCCCCGAAATAGACACTTTCGACCTCCAGCCCGTCCAATCCGGGTAACTGGCCTCCATCTGCCACCAGCTGCTCAATATCGAGCAGCGTGTTTGCAACGAGAGCCAGATCCCCCTTCGCATCGGCCAATTCAGACAAGGCAAGCTCATCCAGTACCGGCTTCGGGTGAAGAACCCATGAAGGGAAATGTCCGTCGTACCAGTCCGGGGAAATGGATTCCGCCATGTCCTCGGCCGTCATGCCCATCGACGTCATTTCTTCCAGCCAATCCGCCTGGTCGCTGCTGCCTTGCCAATGGATGTACTCGCATAAATCGCGCGCTGACTCAGGCATCAGGACATAGAGCGTGCGGCCCGATGCCCGGTGCAGCCAGTACAGGGCCGTCTCGCCCAAACCAGGGCATGCGGCCTCGATCCGGGTCAGTCGCTCCTTCATGGACAACCAGGTCACCTGTTCCGACTGAAGTGCCCAATACCACCGGTCTTCGGTCTCTTCGGCATCCGGAAACAGCGCTCCATAACTGAGTGCTGCTGGACTGGCGGCGACCGCCACATCGAAGGAATAATGCTGCAACGTCCC
>CAISUK010000434.1 GCA_903888645.1 uncultured Pseudomonadota bacterium
ATGCTCAACTTGCGCGTCCTGCGTGCCAATCACTGCTGGCAGCGTTACTGGAATAAGGCCGCCGCCGCTTGAGACCCTCCAACACTTTCGATTGCACCCCATTAAGAAGCACTCAAGTATATTTTGCATATTTGATTTGTATAATAATTATTGTCATTTACTGCCAGTACGACATTGTTGTTCTGATGTGAAAGCAGATTCACTGTCGGCACCCGCTGCTGTTCAATCACTCACCGACGAACCCGATGCGCGGCGGTGCAGGTGTCTGCCAATCCCCGCCAAGCGCCTTCATGAGCCCGACGCTTGCCACCAGCCGGCGGCCGGTAATCCCCAGCGTTGCGATATCGGCGCTGAGAGAGGTCGCCTGCGCCGTGACCACATTCAGGTAGCTGACGGTTCCGGCGCGGTACTGGTTGTTGGCGAGGGCCAATGACTCGGCGGCGGCTTTGGCTGCCTGCTGCTGAACCAGGGATTCCTGTTCGAGCATGCGCAACGTGGCGAGGTTGTCCTCGACGTCTTGAAAGGCGCTCAGTACGGTCTGACGGTAACTGGCGACGCTGCGATCGTAGGCGGCAATCGCCTGATCCTTCTGCGCCGCCCGGGCGCCGCCGTCGAACAGGTTTAGCGCCAACGCCGGGCCGAGCGTCCAGAAGCGGTTCGGCGCGGTCACCAATCCGGCCAAACCGGAATTCTGGTAACCGAGCGAACCATCCAGCGTCAGCGCCGGAAAGTAGGCGGCCTGGGCGACACCAATTGAGGCGTTGGCGGCGGCGGCGCGGCGCTCGGCAGCGGCGATGTCGGGGCGCCGCTCCAGCAAAGTGGAGGGCAGCGCGGTCGGGATGCCTGGCAGCAGCGGCTGTGCATCGATGGCGGCCAGACCGAAGTCGGCCGGAGGCTTGCCCAGCAATACGGCAATGGCATGTTCGAGCTGGGCGCGCTGGACGCCGAGATCGATGGCTTGCGCCTGCGTGGACCTTAACTGGGCCTCGGCCTGGGTGACGTCGAGGCGGGCGGCGACGCCCGCTTCATAGCGATTCCTGGTGATCTGCAAAGAACGCTCGTAACCGACTGCCGTCTGCTCGATCAGCCGCCGTTCCGCATCGACAACGCGCAATTGCAGATAGGCCTGCACGAGTGCCGCCTGGGCGCTGAGCAGCGCGGCGCGCAGATCGGCAGCGCTGGCTTCGGCAGCGGCCTGGCCCGACTCGACGTTGCGGCGAATGCGGCCCCAGACATCGGCTTCCCAGGTGGCATTAATGGTCAGCCGGTCGTTATCGACCGGCGGAGCGCTGCCTTGGGCGCTGCTGCGCGTCGCGGCTAATCCGGCCGAAACGCTGGGGAAGAAGCTTGATCGCGCCTGGCCGAGCAGCGCGGTTGCTTGGCGATATTGTGCCTCGGCGGCGATCACGTTCTGGTTCGACAGCGCCACCTGCGCCACCAATTGGCTTAGCAGCGCGTCGTGATAAGCCTCCCACCAGTGGCCGAGCGGCGCGTCGTCGCGCGGTTCGGCGGTCTTCCAGTTCTGTGCTTCCTTGAAAGCGGCGGGCACGGCAGTTTCGGGGCGGTGGTAATCGGGGCCGACGGCGCAACCGGTGAGCGCGATCAGGGCGAGTGCGACGGGCAGCCTGCGAAAGTTCATGTCGATATTTCCGGTGTCGGGGTCAGGATGGGAAGGTTGGGTTTGCGCCTGCGCCGCGTTTGGTTCCAGGCGCGGAGACGGTCAAGGTAAAGATAGACGACTGGGGTCGTATACAGCGTCAGCAACTGGCTGAGGATCAGTCCGCCGACGATGGCGATGCCGAGCGGCCGGCGGAATTCTGCACCGTCGGAAAAGCCGATGGCTAGCGGAATGGCGCCGAACAATGCGGCCATGGTGGTCATCATGATCGGCCGGAAGCGCAGCAGGCAGGCTTCGCGGATCGCCGCGCGGGCGTCGATGCCCTGACTCCGCTGGGTGGCGATGGCGAAGTCGATCATCATGATGGCGTTCTTCTTGACGATACCGATCAGCAGGATCACGCCGATCATTGCGATGACCGAAAACTCCGAGCCGAAGGCGAGCAGCGCAAGGAGGGCGCCGACGCCAGCCGAAGGCAGCGTCGACAGAATGGTCAGCGGATGGATGAGGCTTTCGTAGAGAATGCCGAGCACCAGATAGACGGTGATCAGCGCTGCAAGGATCAGCAGCGGCTGCGAGGCCAGCGAGGCTTGAAAGGCCTTGGCGGTGCCCTGGAAACTGCCGTGCACCGAGGTTGGCGCGCCGGTCCGGGCCATTGCATCTTCGATGGCCGCGGTCGCCTGTGAGAGCGAAGTTCCCACCGGCAGATTGAATGAGATCGTCGAGGCGACGAACTGGCCCTGGTGGTTGACCGCCAGCGGCGTCGAGCCGGCCTCGTAGCGGGCGAAAGATGACAATGGCACCTGCAACCCACCCGGCGCGCTGATGAAAACATCCTTGAGCGTTTCCGGGCGCTGCCAGAATTCGGGCGCCGCCTCCATCACCACCCGGTACTGGTTGAGCGGGTTGTAAATTGTGGACACCTGGCGCTGGCCGAACAGGTCGTTGAGCGTGGTGTCGATCATCCGCTGGGTGATGCCGAGCCGCGCCGCGGCGTCGTGATCGACGATCAGGTTGGTCTGCAGGCCCTTGTCCTGCTGGTCGGTATTGACGTCGACCAGTTCCGGCAATTCGCCGAGGGCGCGGCGGATCTTCGGCTCCCAGGCGCGCAGCTCCGTAATCGAATCGGCCTGCAGCGTGTATTGGTAGAGCGCGCCGCCGCTGCGCCCGCCCATACGAATGTCCTGGGCGGGCTGGAGGAAAAGATTGGCGCCCGGTTCGTGGGAGAGCTTGCCGCGCAGTCGGGCAATGACCTTGTCCGCCGCAATCTGCCGCTCGGTAATCGGTTTCAGCGAAATGAACATGTTGCCGCCGTTGCGTTGGCCGCCACCGGTAAAGCCGACGACGTTTGCGACCGCCGGATCGGCAGCGACGATCTCCTGGAAATGGCGGAGCTTGTCGCGCATCGCCTGAAAGGAAATGCTCTGATCGGCCTGGATCGAGCCCATTATTCGACCGGTATCCTGCTGCGGGAAAAACCCCTTCGGCACAATGGTGTACAGCCAGATATTGAAGCCTACTGTGGCTAGCAACAGCAACATCATTATGCGGGTATGGGTCAGTGCCCAATCCAGAGACCGCCGGTAACCACTCAGCATCCCGTTGAAAATGCGCTCCCCGAACTGAAAGAAGCGCCCCTTCGGCGCGGCGCCCGCTGGCCGGAGCAGGCGGGCGCACATCATCGGTGTCATGGTCAGCGAGATCACCAGCGAAATGAGGATTGCCGCCGACAGCGTCACCGCGAACTCGCGGAAGAGGCGACCGATGATGCCACCCATGAGGAGAATTGGGATGAACACGGCGATCAGCGACAGGCTCATCGACAGAACCGTGAAACCGACTTCGCGGGCACCGCGCAGAGCAGCCTCACGCGGTGTCATGCCGTTTTCGATGTGCCGCGAAACGTTCTCCAAAACAACCACGGCGTCGTCCACGACAAACCCGGTGGCGATGGTCAGCGCCATCAGCGACAGGTTGTTGAGGCTGAAGCCGCACAAGTACATCACCGAGAAAGTACCGACCAGCGACACTGGTACCGCGACGCTGGGAATCAGCGCGGCGCGGACGTTGCGCAGGAACAGGAAGACCACCATTATCACCAGGCCGATCGATATCGCCAGCGTGCGTTCGACCTCGCGCAGCGAAGCCCGGATTGTTGTCGTCTGATCCATCACCACGTTCAGGTCGATGGCGCTCGGAATCGACGCGGCCAGTTGCGGCAGTAGCGCCCTGACGCGGTCGACGGTAGCGATGATGTTGGCGCCCGGCGAACGGTTCAACACCAGCAGCACCGCCGTCTTGCCGTTGGCCAACCCGGCATTGCGCAAGTCCTGTTCGGAGTCGACCACCTGGGCGACGTCGCCGATGCGGATGGCGGCGCCGTTGCGCCAGGCGACGATCACCGGGATGTACTCGGCGGCGGTTTTTGCCTGGTCGTTGGCGAGGACTTGCCAGTGCCGTGCGCCGTCCTCGACGCTGCCCTTGGGCCGGTTGGCGTTAGTGGTAACGATGGCCGCGCGGACGTCCTCGACGCCGACGCCGAGCTTGTTCATCGCCGGCGGATTCAGTTCGACGCGCACCGCCGGCAACGAACTGCCACCGACATTGACCTGGCCGACGCCATCCACCTGGGAAATTTTCTGCGACAGGATGGTGGACGCCGCGTCGTACATCTGCGCCCGGGTCATCGATGCCGATGTCAATGACAAGATCATGATCGGCGCATCGGCCGGATTGACCTTGTGATAATTCGGATTGCTCGGCATGCCGGTCGGCAGAAGCGTCCGCGAGGCATTGATGGCCGCCTGCACGTCGCGAGCGGCACCGTCGATATCGCGGTTGAGATCGAACTGCATGGTGATGCGCGTGTTGCCAAGCGAACTGCTTGAAGTGATTTCCGTAACACCGGCGATCAGCCCCAGCGAGCGCTCCAGCGGCGTCGCCACCGTCGTCGCCATCGTGTCCGGGCTGGCGCCCGGCAGCGAAGCCTGCACCGAGATGGTCGGGTAATCCACCTGCGGCAGCGGTGACACCGGCAGCAACGTGAACGACAAGGCGCCAGCCAAGGCTACGCCCAGCGTCAACAACGTTGTCGCTACCGGGCGGGCGATGAAGGTGGCGGAAATGTTCATGGGGTCAAGTTCGATTCACCGCATTGCTTCGGCTCGCTTGCTTCGCGTACTCCAGTATCCTGGTTCGCGGCTCTGGTGAGCTACTGCAAGAATCTGGGGGCCGTTGTTCGGATCTTCGTCATGGATGACCGAATACGGGAAGCGATCAAAATGGTAGATACGCATTCCATGATCGCCATGCGGACCGCGCTGCGGATTTTCTACGAGCAACTCGATGCTCGCCGCGGCGAGAAAAATCGTGTTCATTCGCTGACACTCGCTGGCTGAGAAGAGACCCGCCGCGCCAGCCGATCGAAGGCGAGGTAGATGACAGGGGTGGTGAATAGCGTCAGTACCTGGCTGAAGATCAGGCCGCCGACCATGACGATGCCAAGCGGATGGCGAAGTTCGGAGCCGACGCCGGTGCCGAGCATCAGCGGCAGCGCGCCGAGCAGTGCCGACATGGTGGTCATCAGGATTGGCCGGAAGCGCAGCAGGCAGGCTTCGAAGATCGCCTCGCGCGGCGGCTTGCCATGCTCGCGCTCAGCGACCAGGGCGAAATCGATCATCATGATGGCGTTCTTCTTGACGATGCCTATCAGCAGGATGATGCCGATGATGCCGATGATGCCGAGATCCTGGCGGGCGAAGATCAGTGCCAGCAGCGCGCCGACGCCGGCCGATGGCAGCGTCGACAGGATAGTCACCGGGTGTATGTAACTTTCATAAAGTACACCGAGGACGATGTACATGGTGACGATGGCGGCGAGGATCAGCAGCAGCGTATTTGACAGCGATGCCTGGAAGGCCAGCGCAGCGCCCTGGAAGGCCGTCTGCACGCTGACCGGCATGCCCAGTTCCTGTTCGACGGCGCGGATCTGCTTGACGGCGTCACCGAGCGAAGCACCGGGAGCGAGGTTGAAGGAGATGGTCGCAGCGGGAAATTGGTCGATGTGGCTGATGGACAGCGGCGTTGGTTTCTCGGAGATGCGGGCGATCGCCGACAGCGGCACCTGGGCGCCGCCCGGCGCGACGATGTAAATGCTGGCTAGCGCATCGGGGCCGTGCTGGAATTCCGGCTTCACTTCGAGGACGACGCGGTAGAGATTCGACTGGGTGAAGATGGTCGAGACCAGTCGCTGGCCGAAGGCGTTGTAAAGCGCGTTGTCGATCATGCCGGTGGTGATGCCCAGCCGCCCGGCGCTGTCGCGGTCGATGTCGACATAAGCTTGCAGGCCGTTGTCCTGCATGTCGCTGGCGACCTCGGCGAGTTGCGACAACTGTTTGAGGCGTTCGACCAGCTTCGGCACCCAGACGGCTAGTTCGTCGGGATTGGCATCCTGTACCGCATATTGATACTGGGTACGGCTGACCCGCGTCTCTATGGTCAGATCCTGCACCGGCTGCATGTACATCGATATGCCGTCGACCTCGGCGAGCCGCGGCAGCAGGCGCTGGATTACTTCGGTGGCGTCGGCGTCGCGCTGGTTTTTCGGCTTAAGGTTGATCAGGATGCGGCCGCTGTTGAGCGTGGTGTTGGCGCCGTCGACGCCGATGAATGACGACAGGCTGGCCACCGCCGGATCCTTCAGCACGGCGTCGGCCAGCGCTTGCTGACGGTCGCCCATGGCGGTGAAGGAGATCGACTGCGGCGCCTCGGTGATGCCCTGGATCAGACCGGTGTCCTGAGCCGGGAAAAATCCTTTCGGTACGAAGATGTAAAGCAGTACGGTGAGCGCCAGAGTACCGATGGCCACCAGCAGAGTCGCCCCCTGCCGGTCGAGCACCCAGTTGAGCATCACGCCGTAGCGGCGGATCACGTTGTCGAAAAAGGCACCGCTGGCACGATACAAACGGCCTTGCTCGGCTTCAGGCGTATGGCGCAACAGTCGCGCACACATCATCGGCGTCAAGGTCAGCGAGACCACCGCCGAAATCAGGATCGCCACCGCCAGCGTCACGGCAAATTCGCGGAAGAGCCGGCCGACGACATCACCCATGAAGAGCAGCGGAATCAGTACGGCGATCAGCGACACCGTCAGCGAAATGATGGTGAAGCCGATTTGCCTGGAGCCCTTGAGCGCTGCCTGCATCGGCGATTCACCTTCTTCGACGTAACGGGTGATGTTCTCGATCATGACAATGGCGTCATCGACGACGAAGCCGGTGGCGATGGTCAGCGACATCAGCGTCAGATTGTTGATGGAGAAGCCCGCCAGGTACATGACGCCGAAAGTACCGACCAGCGACAACGGCACGGCGACGCTGGGAATGATCGTCGCCGGCACGTTGCGCAGGAACACGAAGATCACCATCACCACCAGGGCGACGGCCAGCAGCAGTTCAAACTGCACGTCATGCACCGAAGCGCGGATGGTGGTGGTCCGGTCCGTGAGCATGCTGACTTCGACCGAGCCGGGCAGCGCCGCCTGCAACTGCGGCAGCATCTGCTTGATGCGATCGACCGTCTCGATGACATTGGCACCGGGCTGGCGGCGGATGTTGAGGATGATCGCCGGGGTCTTGTCGGCCCAGGCGGCGAGCTTGGCATTCTCGGCGCCGTCAATGATGTCAGCGATGTCGGAGAGGCGCACGGCGGCGCCGTTGCGGTAGGCGATGACCAGGTCGCGATAGTCGTCGGCGGATTTCAACTGGTCGTTGGCGTCGAGCGTCGAGGCGCGCATCGGGCCATCGAAGCTGCCTTTGGCCATGTTGACGTTGGCATTGCCGATGGCGAGCCGCACGTCGTCGAGATTGAGGCCGTTGGCCGCCAGCGCTTGCGGGTTGGCCTGGATACGCACGGCCGGACGCTGGCCGCCGCCGATGCTGACGAGGCCGACGCCCGGGAGCTGCGACAGCTTCTGCGCCAGGCGCGTGTCCACGAGATCCTCGATCTGCGGCAGCGGCAGCGTCGTCGAGCTGATTGCCAGCGTGATGATCGGCGCGTCGGCCGGGTTGACCTTGCTGTAGACCGGCGGCATCGGCAAGTCGGTCGGCAGGAAGGAGCCGGAGGCGTTGATGGCGGCCTGGACTTCCTGCTCGGCGACGTCGAGCGAGAGGGTCAGGGCGAATTGCAGCGTGATGACCGAGGCGCCGCCGGAACTGGCCGACGACATCTGGTTCAGTCCCGGCATCTGGCCGAACTGGCGTTCCAGCGGCGCCGTGATCGAGGACGTCATGACGTCGGGGCTGGCGCCGGGATAGAGCGTGGTGACCTGGATTGTCGGGTAGTCGACCTCGGGCAACGCCGAGATCGCCAGTACGCGATAGGCCACGAGGCCGGCCAGCAAAATGGCGACCATCAGCAGCGAGGTCGCCACCGGCCGCAGGATAAATGGGCGCGAAGGATTCACGGCGCCGACCTATTGCGGATTCTGGCCGCCGGACCCACCGCTTTCGCGGCTCCGGCGCATTTCTCGCATGCGCTGCTTGCGTTCTTCCTCGGGGAGTTTCTTCATTTCTTCGCCGAACTCGTCGCGGTCGATGCGCGCGTTGATTTCGGCCCAGCGTCTTTGCCGCTCTTCGGGAGTGGCCGCCTGCCCGCCGGGGCCCGGAGCTCCACCTTCCGGAGCTGGAGCGGCGGACCCCGGGGCCGCAGGGGCGGCAGCGGTAGCCGCGGCGGCAGGGGCGGCAGTGCCGGTTCCTTCGGCACCGGAGCCGCCTGGACCGCGGCCGTTTCCGCCGCCGCCGGCACCAGGACCGCCCGCGCCTGGACCGCGCGCACCGTGTCCGTTGCCGCCGCCCGCTCCCCCGCCGCCGGGTCCGCGCGGTCCCTTGCGTCCACCATCGCGCGCGCCGGGCGTGGCGATCTCGACCTTGGCGCCGTCGCGCAACTTGTCGGCG
>CAISUK010000435.1 GCA_903888645.1 uncultured Pseudomonadota bacterium
ATACTGACACTCGCCATCGTCGAGCACCTGTTCATGATATTGCCATTGCCTGCCGAACTGCTCTGGCGCTGGAGCCTGCGCTCGCGCCGCACCGGAACTGCCCAGGATCCAGCCGCACACGTGCGCAAGTCCTGGACAGCGAGCCTGCCCGGCCAATGTGATACGCAGGGGCTGCAGGATTTGTTGGAAGCCGGCGCCCGTGGTGCATTCGGAGAAGTCGAAAGAATCAATGGAATCGCCCGCGCGCGCTCCGGCTGGGTGCATTTCGAGATGGTCTATGGTCGATCGAGTGTCGCGTCGTTCGCACCCCGCACGCCCGAGGAACCACGGGTCGTTGCCGTCGGCCGGGGCGTAGACGAAGTCGGCTTGCAAGCTGCGTTCGACGCCTGCGCCACGGCGGCTTGACGTCCTGCATTTTCAAGAAGCCAGTCATTCCGAAACTACCGCGGAGCCGATCGATGCCAAACCTGCAAAATGCAAATCCGACCTACGATTTGCTCAAGACGATCAATTCCCCTGAAGACGTACGGAAGCTGTCTCGCAGCGAGCTGAATCAGCTCGCCCATGAACTGCGCGGCTTCATACTTGAATCCGTATCGACAACCGGCGGTCACCTGTCGTCCAACCTCGGCACCATCGAATTGACAGTGGCGCTGCACCACGTTTTCGACACACCGCACGACCGGATCATTTGGGACGTGGGCCATCAGACTTATACGCACAAGATTCTTACCGGTCGGCGCGAAGCAATGTCCAGGTTGCGCATGTTTCGTGGCATTTCGGGCTTTCCCAGCCGTTTCGAAAGCGAGTACGACGCCTTTGGCACCGCCCACTCAAGCACCTCGATCAGCGCCGCGCTGGGCATGGCGCAAGCGGCGAAGCTCAAGGGGGAATCGCGCAACGTCGTTGCCGTGATCGGCGATGGCGCGATGTCGGGTGGCATGGCTTTCGAAGCCATGAACAATGCCGGTATCACCGATCTCGATGTTATTGTCATTCTCAACGACAATGACATGTCCATTTCGCCGGCGGTCGGTGCCCTCAATCGCTACCTGGTGCGCTTGATGTCGGGGCCCTACGTAGCGGCCCGCGAAGCGGCCAAGGCAATTCTGGGCGTCATGCCGCCGAAGGTGGGGCAGATCGTCAAGCGCGCCGAGGAGCATGCCAAAGGCATGGTTGTACCATCAACCATGTTCGAGGAGTTCGGCTTCAAGTATTTTGGCCCGATCGACGGTCATGACCTCGACTCGTTGATCCCGACCCTCAAGAACATCCAGAATGTTTCCGGGCCGCGGCTGGTGCACGTGGTCACGAAAAAGGGCCAGGGCTACAAGCTGGCCGAGGATGACCCAGTGCTGTACCACGGCGTATCGACGTTCCGCCCGCGCACCGGACTCACTACCAAAACCAGCAGTTCGCCCACTTACACCGATATTTTTGGCAACTGGCTATGCGACATGGCAGCGCTTGACCCGGGCATCGTCGGCATTACCCCGGCCATGCGCGAAGGTTCCGGCATGGTGGGCTTCGCTCGTGAATATCCTGATCGTTTCTTCGACGTCGGCATTGCCGAGCAGCATGCAGTCACCTTCGCCGCCGGCCTGGCCTGCGAGGGGATGCGCCCGATTGTGGCAATTTACTCGACCTTCCTGCAACGTGGCTACGATCAGCTGGTACATGACGTCTGTCTGCAAAATCTGCCGGTTGTCTTTGCGGTAGACCGGGGCGGTCTGGTCGGCGCCGATGGTGCCACCCACCACGGCGCCTTCGATCTGTCTTTCCTGCGCTGCCTGCCGAACATGACCGTGATGACGCCGTCCGACGAAAATGAGTGCCGGCGCATGCTATTCACCGGGGCCAGGCTCGAAGGGCCAAGCGCCATCCGTTATCCGCGCCGGGTCGGCCCGGGTGTGCCAATCGATGCAGAAATGACTGCGCTGGAAATTGGCAAGGCCGAAATGCGGCGCAATGGCCAGAATGTCGCGATCCTGGCATTCGGCAGCATGCTCGATTGCGCCCTCGTTGCCGGCGAGGCACTTGGTGCGACCGTCGTCAATATGCGTTTCGTCAAGCCACTCGACACGGCAATGATCCTGGACATGGCATCGCGGCATGCGCTGATCGTCACCCTCGAGGAAAACGTCATTGCCGGTGGCGCCGGAAGCGCGGTCGCCGAAACATTGGCTCAACACGGACAGGCCACAGAAATCGTGCACTTTGGCTTGCCGGACAGTTTCGTCGATCATGGCGAACAGGGACAGTTGCTCGCCTCAATCGGGCTCGATGCACCGTCATTGACCCGGGCAATCGCCGAGCGCCTGCGCCTGCTGAAGGTGACGAGCGGGCCGACTCTGGCAGGAACACTGCGCGCGGCATCAGGCGCGCCCGTCGCTTAGCCTGAACGAAAGCTGCTGGCAATAGGCAGTACAGCGTTGCATGACAAATCATGGGCATTCCGGCGCAGCCGCGCACGCCTGCGGGCGGGTGGGTCCCAATGCGATCATTCGCGTCGCTGAGGCGCTGCGCGAGATCGGCGGGGTCGCCTTGGAGGAGACTCTGCTGGACAAAGCCGGACTCCACGATTATCTGGCTGGCATGCCTGCGGAAATGGTCGATGAGCGCGAGGTAACCCGGCTGCAGCGCGCCGTGCAACAGGAGCTGGAACCGCAGCAGGCGCGCCTGGTGATGCTCGATGCGGGTCGCCGGACGGGCGACTATCTTCTTGCCAATCGCATACCCCGTCCCGTCCAGCATGTTCTGCGCGTTCTCCCAGCGCCGCTGGCGAGCAGAATCCTGCTGAAGGCAATCGGGCGAAACGCGTGGACATTTGCCGGCAGTGGCCACCTCGGCATCAAGCCGGGACAACCGGTGCGGCTGACACTGACTGGCTGCCCGCTCTGCCATGGCGCCGAATCGGACATCCCGATCTGCGAATATTACGCAGCAACCTTCGAGCGGCTGTTTCGCGAGCTGGTCAGCTCACGAGCGCAGGCCACTGAAACCAGCTGTCATGCCGTCGGCGCCCCCGCCTGCGTATTCGAAGTACGCTGGTAGGGCGCTGATTGTGCGCTCATAGTGCGCTCAGGGTTCCCGGCTAGTCGGTTGGCTCGACCGGGGCTGAAGTCAGTGCAACTTCTCCGGTGACCCACAACATTGCTTGTATTTCTTGCCGCTGCCACAGGGGCACAAGTCATTGCGGCCAATTTTCGGCGTTCCGCGGCGCTGGCTCTGCACTGGAGATGCCAGCGCCTGCCAGAACATGTAGATACCAGTAATCAGGTCAGGCAAGGCATCCTGCGCGCGACCAGCCGCAAGTTTTTCTTCAGCCGGCGTCAACCAGCGCTCCTGGTGCTTGTCGGCATCTTCCCGGAGCGAGCCGTTGAGGAGGAAAAATGGCTCAAGCAAATCCGAAAGATCCTCGGCGTGCGCACCCGCTGCCTGATACCAGTCGGCGCCACCGACCTGGCTGCCATAAATGTAGGCGTCGGCCCAGGCCGCAAAATCCATCTCTTCGGAATTTTCGGCGACCGGATACAGGATAGGACTGACGCCCTCGCCCTCCGCCAGAGACGTCGCGATATCGTTGTACAAGGCCATTACCAGGCCGAGGACTTCATTGGCCTGCGCCTCGCTCTCGTAAGCAACGCTGTCGCCGAGTACCGCCGGCAGCCAGTCGCTGGGCATGATCACAGTCGGTCCGCTGACGATGGCGCAGAGCATCGCTTGCAGTTCGTCCAGCAACGGCCCCTCATTGGCGAAGATGGGTGCGTCAAGCAATGCCTCGAGTCGGTCGAGGTCGGTCTCGCTCAATGGCTGATTTGGGCTGATGGACATGGCGTGATGATCGGCTGATAAACCGCCAGTGTATCGCCGATGCATCGTCAGCGGAACCACCTCTGGCGCCGCAGCTGGGGCGAGTGGATAGACACCGCAAACTGTATTTGTAGCGACATCACGACAGAACGGCCAGCGCCAGCGTATCCGTCACTGGAGTGGTCGATGGGGATAGTCTACGATACCGCCAGCGGGCAATGAACGATGGCGCCAGAGCCCCACATGTACCGG
This sequence comes from uncultured Pseudomonadota bacterium, assembly GCA_903888645.1. Lineage (GTDB taxonomy): Bacteria > Pseudomonadota > Gammaproteobacteria > Burkholderiales > Rhodocyclaceae > CAISUK01. The sequence goes on from CAISUK010000435.1 coordinate 4,066, forward strand.
AATACCACCTCAGCAAAGAAAGATACCATGAACGTCAACCCGATCCGGTTCAGCCGTTTGCGCGCTGCTTTCCTCGGTGCCTGCCTGTACCTTCTTGCCGCAAGCGCGGTGGCTGACGAAGTCCGTGTGCTAAGCGCCGGCGCCGTCAAACCGGTACTGACAGAATTGGCCACGTCATTCCACGTGGCCACCGGGCATACCGTGACAGTCAGCTACGGCACCGCCGGCAACATCCAGGAACGGCTTGCCGCCGGCGAGGCCGCCGATCTCGTCATTGTCAGCAAGGAAGCCGTCGACGAACTGGAACGCAGCGAACGAACGGTAAGAAAAGCCCGGATGGATCTTTGCCGCTCGGAAATCGGTATCGCCATCAA
>CAISUK010000436.1 GCA_903888645.1 uncultured Pseudomonadota bacterium
CGGCTGAAGAAAGCAGAAGCATTGTTGAACTCAATGCCAAGCTGCTCAAGGTGAAACGGCAAACCTTATTCATTTTTTCTCCTCCTGTGTGTGTTGAAGCTTTATGGTGGTTGTCTTGACCAGCGATACGACAACTTTTATTTGGTGTAATAGCCTACGCCGATCACATACTGACCAACGCGCTGAATCAGCGAGTGCTTGTCCTCGACCTTGTTGTCGGCGGGATTGCGCCACACGTAGTCGTAAGTCGCGCTGCCTTGTTCCTTGGCCAGTTTGATCATGTCGCGCACAATGAACTTGCCTTCGGCATCGCGCAACTTTTCCACGTTGTTGCCCACCAGATCGGGTGATGCGCCCATGGCATAAAAGCGCGTGTCTTCGATGCCGACAACGAATACATAGAGGTCGTCATGGATGAAATTGCCTTGCCTGTCGTTGAACTCCTTGAATGCCGCAGCGGAGCCCAACCGCTTGATTTCGGCGATGGCCTTTTCGAGAAAGTCCTGCGCTTGTTCCGGCGTGGAGCGTTGCACGTAACTGCCGACCGCGACCACGTTTTCGCCGAGCCGCTTGAACTGGGTGGTCTTGTTTTCTACCCGATTCGTCGCCGGATTGCGCCATACATAATCTATGGTGCCGGCGCCGACTTCTTTGGCAATGTCGAGCATTTCGCGGATCAATAACTTGCCGGAGGCATCCTCGAGGCCGGTCACATCCATCCCGACCAATCCTTTCGGCGCGCCACCATGCGCCCGCATGATGCCGTCAAAGCCAACGACAAAGACATAAAGATCGTTCTTGACGAATTTTCCCTTCTGGTCGTTGAAGGCGGCATAAGCCTGCTGCGGCGTATGCGTACCCATGTAATCGACCGCTGTATTCAGCAAGGCGGTTGCTTGCTTCGGGGTACTGCGCGGAGCATTCTTCTTGACAACGCGCGTCGGATACTCGGCCTGTGCCGGCGCCGCCAGGATGCCTGCCAAGGCAATTGTTTCAGCCACAAAAACAAGAATGGCGAGGATGCGCGGTAAGGTCGAGGTGCGGATGAAAGTCATGGTTTTTTGCCTTGTAAATAGTGATTGGTAATCAGTGCCAAATCCGACCTGGAAAGGCGGGACCACTGGCGATGCAGAAGTCAAGCGACCTTAAGAGTCCTTTCTGCTGGCGTCAACGTGTTCCGTTTTGTAGCACGCTGTTTGGAAATGCCCAACCCTAAAGCAATAACCGCACCGCTTTTTCTTTTGTAGAAGCGGCAAGAACAACGATGTGCAGCGCCCAGCGGAGCGCAGATTCAACTCACGGCCGTAGCGAAATAGTGGAAAATCGAAAGCATCGAAAGAGCTACGCCGAGCAGGTTTTTTGTCGCTTTGGCTGACGAGTAGCGAGCGCAATTGGGGAGGGGAATGAATGGCGATGAGAAATGGAGTGTTCGCGTTATGGCTTGGTGCTGTTTTTTGCCTATTGGCTACGTTGGCTTTGGTGCCATCGGTGGCGACGGCCGGCCAACTGACCAAGGCCGATATCGAGCAACGCTTCCAGGATCGTGCCGTGCGGGTCGGCGCGGCGCGTGCCAGTGGCAGCGCGCTGCGCGTCGGCGACAAACTGAAAGAGATTCCCGCCTGGCCGCTCATTAGCGAAACGACGCCGGATGCCGGGCCGATCGGCTATGCGTTCGAGTCGATCGACCTCGCGCCAATCCCCGGCTTCGAAGGTACGCCGATGAACTTGCTCGTCGCGATTGATGCCAGCGGCAAGTTCATGGGTGTCGAGGTGCTGAGTCAGCACGAGCCGGTATTTGTCGGTGGCCTCGGCCCCTGGCCCTTTGATGAATTCGTCAAGCAATACGAGGGCAAGAACATCCGCCAGGAAATCAAGATTTCCACAGGGCAGAGCACGCCGCGTTCCAGCGGCGCCAATACCGTGGTACTCGACGGCGTGACCAAGGCCACTGCCTCGATCCGCATTGCCAATCAATCGATTCTCGGCGCGGCATTGCTGGTGGCGCGGGCGAGGCTCGGCGCCGCCGATCAGGGTGAGCGGCCGCCGTCCGCGCTGGTGAAGGAGCGGCCGTTCGAGAAGCTCGACCTCGACACCATGATCAAGCGGGGTTACGTTCAACGCTTGGAACTGAGCAATGCCGAGGTCGAAAAATTGTTCGCCGGCAGCGATGGCGCCGGCATCGATGCGGAAACGCTGCAGCGACCGACGGAGCGCTTCATCGAGTTATACGTTGCCTACCTGAATGCGCCCATCATCGGCCGCAACCTGTTGGGCGATGCAAACTGGGCGAGCCTGCAGTCATTCTTGCAGGACGACCGGCCGGCCTTCTGGGTCGGCACGCGCGGCCGCTATCCACTGATCGATGACGCCTTTGTACCGGGCAGTTCGCCGCCGCGGCTCGAACTGGTGCAATGGGATTTGCCGATCCAGTTGCGCGACGCCAACCGCGACTATGCGCGCGATCCGGCGCTGCCCGAGTTGAGTTCGGCGCTGATTGTGGCGGTGCCGCCTTTGGCCGGTCTCGATCCCGGCCAGCCGATGGATTTTCGGATTTCGCTGATCCGTGCCCGTGGCGAAATCCTGCCGACCATCACGCAGAAACAGTTGACCTTGCGCTACAGGCCGCCTCCCGAACTCTTCGATTACCCGCCGAAGCCATTACCCGAATGGCTGCAAGCGTGGAACGGGCGCCTCTTTGAACTCGTCGTGATCGGTGCCGCACTGCTTCTGCTTACCGGCGTCCTGCTCTGGCCCCGGGCCATCTCGGTCAATCCACGCCGCCTGTTGATTTTCCGCTCAGCCTACCTCGGTTTTACGCTGATCTTCATCGGCTGGTTTGCGCAGGGGCAGTTGTCCATTGTCCAGATCACCGGCGCCATCAAGTCGGTGGCGGCCGGCGCCGGACTCAAGAGTTTTCTTTACGATCCGGTTTCCTTATTGCTGATTGCATTTACTTTCATCACGCTGGTGGTGTGGGGACGCGCCACCTTCTGCGGTTGGCTCTGTCCGTTCGGCGCCTTGCAGGAATTTGTCGGGCTCCTGGCGCACCGGATTCGCTTGCCTCAGCGCAAGTTGACGCATCGCCTGGCGAAGCTTCTGGCGCGCAGTCGCTACGCCATTCTCGGCGCGCTCGCCATCACCGCTGCTGTGGCGCCCAATGCGGCGGTGAAGATGGTCGAAATCGAACCGTTCAAGACCGCCATCACCGTCGGCTTTCAGCGCGAGTGGCCGTTCCTGGTCTGGGCGATCGGCTTGTTGCTGGCCGGCGCGTTCGTCTACAAGTTCTTTTGCCGCTACCTTTGTCCGCTGGGTGCGGCGCTGACGCTCGGCGGAAAATTGCGTCGCTGGAACTGGCTGCCGCGCATTGAAGCCTGCGGCAAGCCCTGTCAACGCTGCCGAGTCGTCTGCCTCTACGACGCCATCGAACCCGCCGGCAAGATCGACTATGACGAATGTTTTCAGTGCCTCGATTGCGTGGGCATCTACCACGACGAATCGCGTTGCGTACCGAAGCTGGCCATGGCCAGATCGGGGAAGGAAATAAAGATTCGTCCGGTCAAGGCAACAAGTCAGAGTCAGTAGCCGATTTATGCAATGGGAAAGAGTCGACATGAAATCGAGCTCCCGCTATCGCCAACCACCGAGAGCCGTCATTTCAGCGCAAGTCGAAACCCGGCAAATGCGCCTCGAGCAAAGAAGTCCGGCATTTTCTAAATGCATGCCTGATCTCGCTCCGCGCCCTCCGCGTCTCCGCGTGAAATGCCTTTCTTGGCCTACGGGTGATAGGGATCACGCGGAGACGCGGACGACGCGGAGGAGGAAAGAATGAAGGAACTTGATGACATTACTGGATCGATTGTGGATTCGGCGATGAAAATCCATATTGAGCTTGGGCCGGGGTTGTTGGAGTCGGTTTATGAGGTGGTGCTGGCTCGGGCGCTTGAGAAGAGGGGATTCAGTGTGGAGCGGCAAAAGGGTATTCGCTTTGAATACGACGGGATGGTTTTCGAGGAGGGATTTCGTGTCGATCTACTTGTCGAGGAAAGCGTGATCGTGGAACTCAAATCCGTGGAAAAACTCGCTCCCGTTCATGGCAAACAAGTCCTGACCTACTTGCGGCTGATGAAACTTCCTGTTGGTCTGCTCATCAACTTCGGCGCAGCAACGCTCAAAGAAGGCCTGCATCGCATCGTCAACAACCTACCCACCTCTGCGTGTCCGCGCCTCGGCGTGAACCGGACGACTTTATGAATCACGCGGAGACGCGGAGAACGCGGAGGAAGCAATGAAGAATATCCCTCACATGATTTTTGCATTTTTTATCTCCGCGACTCCGCGCCTCCGCGTGAAAAAGGCCTTGTAATGACTCATGCGGAGACGCGGAGTAAGGCGTGATGAATATTTCTCCCATGATCTTTTCTCAATCCCATCGACCCGCCGGCTCAAAGTCGGCCGATCTTGCGATACAGCGTATTGCGGCTGATGCCCAATTGGCGGGCCGCGCGCGAGATGTTACCGCCGTGGGAATCAAGAACTTTCTGTACCGCCTGGGTCTCGATGTCGGCGAGGCTGGTGGCATCGCCCGGAACGATGGACGTTGGGTCGGCGGCTGCAACGGCCGGCGTGGCCGGTTCGCTGGCGCTTACGGCATCGAGTAGATCCTCGGGCAGATGGCGTTCGTCAATGACCGATTCGGCATCGTCGAGAATGGCGATGGCGACGCGGATGGCAGTCTTCAGTTCGCGGATATTGCCTGGCCACGAGTAGCGCGAAAGCGCTGACATCGCCGCATCGCCGATCTTGATAGTACGTTCGCCGGCCGTCTCGGCGGCGACGATTTGCCCGATCAGCTGGGGCAGATCGGTGCGTTCGCGCAGGGCCGGCATCGTCAGTAGAAGGCCGTTCAGCCGATAGTAAAGATCCTCGCGGAAATTGTTGCGCGCCACCTCTTCCTTCAACCGCCGATGCGTCGCGCATATCAGCGAAAAGCTGACGGCGACGGTCTTGCCGCCGCCGAGCGGAGTGACGCTGCGATCCTGCAGCACGCGGAGCAGCCGCGCCTGCAGATGCAAGGGCATGTCGCCGATTTCATCGAGAAACAAGGTGCCGCCATTGGCCTGCTGGATGACGCCGACGGCGCCTTCCTTGCGCGCGCCGGTGAAGGCGCCGCCCTGGTAACCGAACAATTGCGACTCGATCAGCGTCTCCGGAATGGATGCGCAGTTGAGCGCGACAAATGGCCCGGCGGCAGCCGGCCCGCTGTTGTGGAAAGCCGCCGCGAACATTTCCTTGCCGGCGCCCGATTCGCCCTGGATAAGCATTGGAATATCGCGGCCGAGGATGCGCCTGGCCTTGTCGATCGCCGCCTGCAGGCGCGCGTCGCCGGTGCCGAGATTGTCGAGCGTCAGGGTTGGTTTCTTCTGCGCTGTTGTGCTGGCGAACAGTGGCGCATTGGGTGCATCCGGTAGCGTAATTGACGGTGCTGCTGGCGAGGGAAGCCGCGGACTGACGAGAGCGGGAACACTGCCGCGCAACCTGACGAAAAAACGCTGCCCGTGTCGCGAGGTGATCGGACATTGGGCGAGCCGGTCATGGCGCAAGCGATCCACCAGCGACCCGAGCGGCAAGTCGAACAGGCTGGCAAAACGAATGCCGGCAAGCGGCTGATTACCCATGCCGAGCATTTCCTGGCCGGGGCGATTGATGGCGAGGATGCCACCGTCGGCCGACAGCGCCAGCAGTCCTTCAGTCAGGCTGCCGAGAAATTCAGCGCGCGGATGCAGGCTGATCTGCATGGCATTGGCATGCTCGGTCTCGAATAGCTGTTTCTCGATGACCTGTGTTGCCATGCGCACCAGGCAAAGCGTATGTGACTGGTAGCCGCGCCGGTCGCCGGAAATGTTCAGTACGCCGCGCACGCTTCCCTGCGGATCGAGGATGGGCGAAGCGCTGCAGGTCAGAAAGGTATTGTGCTGGAGAAAGTGTTCGGCGCCGACCACTTCGACCGGCGCCGCTTCGATAATGGCCGTGCCGATGGCGTTGGTGCCGCGCAACGCCTCGTCCCAGGATGCTCCGGGCATCAGCGCGACGCGTTCGGCGCGGGCCAGAAAAGCGGTGTCCCCGACGCTGCGCAGGATCAAGCCATTCGGGTCGCTCAGCAC
>CAISUK010000437.1 GCA_903888645.1 uncultured Pseudomonadota bacterium
GCACAATCACCCCTCACGAGCGAGGGCGTGAGATCACACAATAATTCGTGCAGCGGCCAATTGGTTCTTCTCCGCGTAGCGGCTCCGTCCAACCCGAGTTTCCCTTGCCAGTTGAAAAGAAGCCCCTCCCAGCGAGAGGCTTCGCTTTTGTGCCGGAATTATTCAGGTTCCGTCACTCACGCCGCCCCGTCTTATGCCGCATGCAATTCCTCGCGTAGCACCCGGCGCAGGATATGGACTAAAGGGGCCAGGCTAGATATACCGCTAACCCAAGTTTTCCCGGACTGTCGAAGAAGCGGCTGCTGCCCGAAGAAGACCATTGTCAGTTGGTCATTTTGGTGGAACAATGCAAGGGTAGATGACCATTAAAGGTGCTGTCATGAAAACTGCAAGCGTCGCCGAAGCAAAATCACACCTGTCGGAATTCCTTGCCACGGTGGAAGCCGGCGAGGAAATTGTCATTACCCGGCGCGGCAAACCGGTCGCGCGGGTCGTTCCCGTCCCCTCCGAAAAAGCCGCGTTCGACTGGCAATCGCTACGCGCCTACGTGGCGGAGCGGCCACCATGCCCCGGCCTGACGGTTGCCGAAATGCGCGAGCAAGATCTGCTGTGATCTACATCGACACATCCGTGCTCGGGGCGATCTTTTTTCGCGAAACCAGCGCCGCAGCAACCCTCGCACGACTGGAAAATTGTTCGAAGCAGAGACTGCGCATTTCCGCTTGGTCGCTCACTGAATTGTCCAGCGTCGGTGCAATCAAGCAGCGAATGGGGCATATCGATGCCACTGCTCGGCAGAACGCCATGGCCACTTTTCAGCGCTTTGCTTCGGACAATCTGCACTTGGCCGAAGTCGATCCGGCAGACTTTAGAGTGGCGGTCTCGATCATCGACGACAGTGCCAATCTTCGCTCCGGCGATGCGCTGCATCTGGCGATCGCCAAGCGGCTCGGCGCTGCCCTGATGACGCTGGATAAGCGCCAGGCCGAAGCAGCCGCTGGCGCCGGTGTCATCCTCGCGTAATTCGATGGGCTTGATCTGAACAATTCAGCTGATAATTTATACTGCAACTCACTGTCATCCAAATTGAGGGGCGAAAGACATTGCAGAATTACCCCGAGATCGAGTTCGAGATCAAGGAATTTGCCGGTGGTGTAATGGTCACGTTTACACGGCGGGAAAACATCAGTGGCGGAGTAAGTGACGGAGTAAGTGGCGGAGTAACGTCCGAAAGACTGTTAAGGTTAATTCAGTCAAAGCCCGGACTAAAAAACCGCCGAACTGGTTAACCTGGTCGGCAAGCCGAGGCGAACTGTTGAATGCTTCCTCAAGCAACTCAAAGACAGCCAACGCATCGAGTTTCAAGGCGCACCTAAACCCGGCAGCTTCTACCCCAAAAACCCATGATCATATCCGCCCACAGGGCCAAACTCGTCGAGTTGGATGCAAGGATGCGTACCGCACGTCGTGACTAAGCCCGCGGCACATGCCTTTCCCAGGACATTTGCAAGCTAAAGGGTCCAGGCTCGATATATTCCTAACGAATAAGGTTAGATCGTGATCGCGAAGCGAGCCACGATCTGAACCGTTTGTTGGACGAGCCCGGTCCTGAGGGGCGATTGGGCCGCACAGTAGATATGTCTTTTGGAAGTATCTCCGCTTGAGGCTTTGCCGGGAGAATGGCGGCTTGAAAGCGCCTCGGTGCGTGCC
>CAISUK010000438.1 GCA_903888645.1 uncultured Pseudomonadota bacterium
CCCACCGCCGCGCTGGTGACGGCGCTATTGGTGGCGGACTGATTGGCTGAATCACCACCAATCTGCTGCGACGCAAACTGCCGACACATCAGGTCATCGACGCGAAATTGGTCGAAGCTCTTGCCGGTGCCGGGCAGCACCATGACGCTGGGGCCGTCGGGCATGGAGACACAAGCCGAAATCGACACGGCAGCCAGCATGGCCGCTGTGATGGGAAGAAGCTTGGACACGGGTTTCATGATGGCACTCCTTACTGTGGCCTGGGCGGCTGCGGCGCGACGCGCTGCCAGCCTTCCGGGCAGTCTCTGACGTAGGGGTAATAGCTGCGCGAACTGCCGCAGTAATACCAGGAGTTATCCTGCGGCGCCGGCGCGTAAGCCTGCGGTACCGGTGTCGGCGCGCTCTGCTCGATATAAACCGGCGGTGCGCTGGGCACCGCAACCACAGTCGCCGGATAGTAGTAGGGCGGCGGGTAATACCACGGCCAACCCCAACCGGGTCCCCAATAAAAGCCGATTTCGGCGTGACCGCGATGACCGCCATGATGGCCTCCGGGATCCGCCCAGGCACCTTGCCCTGCGGCGAGGCCGAGCAGCATGAGCGCGACACACCATTTGATCGATTTCATGACAACTCCTTCCAGTGAGCGACCCGCTGCGCGCCTGACTGTGCGCCTGCCGTGCAGGTGCGCTGCGGCGAATCGGCAAGACGCTCCGATCTCAATACGGACAATCAGTTTAACGAACTGGATCCCGGCCTGCGCCGGGATGACGGGCAGTGAAAAGAAACTTTCACAGCCTCTCAGAGCATCAAGGTAAGGAAAAAAATCCGCCGTGTCTGTAATCGTTTGTGACCAGATATGACATCGCCGATGGCAATGCCGCGGCGCGCATTTCAGTGATGGTGATGTCCGCCCGGCTCGTGCACGTGACCATGGGAGATTTCTTCGCCACTGGCGGCGCGCACGCCTTCGACGGTGCACGCAAACACCAGCGACAAACCGGCCAATGGGTGATTACCGTCGACCACGACCTTGTCCTCGGCAATGTCGGTGATGGTGTAGAGGGCATCTTCCTCGCCGTCATCGCTGGCGCGTTCGAACTGCATGCCGACCTCGATATTGTCGGGGAATAGCCCGCGCGGTTCGATGACGACCAATTCGGCATCGTATTCGCCGAAGGCGTCGTCGGGCTCGAGTTGCACTTCAATGGCGTCACCCTCATCCTTGCCTTGCAGCACCTCTTCGATGCGATCGAAAATGCCGCCGTAACCGCCATGCAGGTAGACCAGGGGCTGCGCCCCTTCGTCGACGGCATTGCCTTCCAGATCGGTGACACGGTACTTCAGCGTGACGATGGTGTTTTTTGCTATTTGCATGAACGGGCGAGCTCCTTGACCAATTTAAAAACCTCGGCAACATGACCCCGCGGGTTCACATCGTAGAGGACATGACGAACGACACCCTGCTTGTCGATAATGAAGGTCGAGCGAATATCGCAGAGTTTTTTTGCGCCATCCTTGTCGCGAAACTGGCTGACGCCATATTTGCGGCAGACTTCACCGCCGACATCGGCCAGCAGGCGCACCGACAGGCCATGCTTGTCGCGAAACTCGGCGTGATTGAGGC
>CAISUK010000439.1 GCA_903888645.1 uncultured Pseudomonadota bacterium
CGATCGAGACGCGGGACATCAGTGCGCTGTCGACGGGCGCGATCGCGGCGCTGACGACGGCGGCGGTAGCGGCCTTGACGACGGACCAGATCCAGGCGCCGCTGACGACGAAGCAGATTCAGGCGATCGAGACACGGGACATCGCGGTAATGTCGACATCGCAGATCTCTGCGCTCACGATGCCTCAAACTCAGGCATTTACACAGGCTCAGCTCGGTGCTTTGACCGGTACCAATTTGGACGCCTTCCTTACTGCGTATGGCAGCCCATTAATATTGGATTTGAATGGAAATGGCGTAACTACCACTGGGCTTTCAGCAGGTGTGTCGTTTGATGTTCTCAATACCGGATCGAAGGTTCAAACCGGATGGGTAAGCGGCAGTGATGGCTTACTTGTGTTGGATCGGAACTTCGATGGCGTGATCAATGGTGGCGCAGAACTGTTTGGTAGCGCAACACACCTTGCAGATGGTAGCCTCGCCCATGACGGCTTCCAGGCACTTGCTCAGCTCGACAGCAATGGCGACGGCATCATCTCCAAGACAGATACTGCTTGGCGTGATCTGAAAGTTTGGGTTGATGGTAACCAGGATGGCGTGAGTACCAGTAAGGAGCTCCATAGCTTGGATGATTTGGGCATTTCCCAGATTGACCTCAACGCGGTTTCTACTCCGCACTGGAACAACGGTAACGTTGTTGGCCAAACGTCAAACTATCAAACCACTGATGGAGCTGTTCATCAAGTTGCAGATGTGTGGTTTGCCATCGATAACACTCAATCAGGCACCAGTTCGCCAGCTGATCAATCCACATCGGTCGGTTTGTCAGGGCGGGTTACAGAGTTGGCTCAAGCGATAAGCTCCTTCGACACCTCACTTTTGTCGAGTAGCACCGCACAAAACGTGCCCACCCTTCCTGTAGTGACTCAGGCTACGCCCGCCACCACCTTGTCCGCGGCTGTCACTGGTATGGCCGACGTTTTGAGACAGTTCGATAGTCAAGGTATGCCTTCAACGACCGGCGCAACAATCTCAGCTGCCACTAACCTCGAGTCAGGGCTCAAGAAGCCAAATGAAAACGCAATATTGACTAGCGGCAAGTCGTAGTTTGCTTCAAGATTGGAGGAAGAGGACATTTCCGGATGTCCTCTTCCTCTTTTTTTGTCTGATCTAGATTAGTCTGTGATTCCTCTAAGTATTGATTAGTGTGACTCGAAACTCAGTGGGCGGTGACATGCGCTACTGTTAATGTGGAAAGGCGAGTTCTTGTAAGTGGCGGACGACAATAGAGCTTTGATCCAGGGAATCGAGCTTCAGCAGCGAGGCCTATTTGAGGAGGCGCTCGCTCCTTTACTCGAGTTCCTGGGGAGCAACCCCGATAATCCTGCTGCAATTTATTCCATCGCAGTTAGTCTTACAAGGCAGGGTGACTTCACGGGAGCGTTCGGACATTTAGAGCACGGTGTTAATGTGGCACCCGGCCACGCGCCACTGTGGTTTGTGCGCGCATCTGTCCTGCAAAATCTTGGGCTCAGGGACGATGCAATTGCCAGTTACAAAAGGGCAGTCGAGTTAAAACCTGACTACACCGAGGCGTTAATCAATTGTGGGGCATTGCTTCGGGATATGTTCCAGCACAAAGAGGCGCTAGAGCAATTCAATCGTGTGCTTGAGATTTTCCCTGACCATCAGGGCGCGTTAGCCAACAGCGGAATTATTCTCACAGAATTCAAAGAGAGCGCGATGGCGATCCGAATGTTTGAGCGCCTACTCGCTCTTAACCCTGATTACGACTTTGGCCAGGGACTCTTAAGCTTCGAACGACTCCATGCGTGCGACTGGACCGAGTTTGATATCACACGCCAGAAAGTCATCGATGGGGTTCGTAACGGCAAGCGTGTTTCCAAGACGCTCGCATTCATGGGGTTGTCCGATAGCGCCGAAGACCATCAGCGCTGTGCGCGAATATTCTCAGCTCGTTATTGCCCTGAAGCGCCAGAGTCGATGTGGACTGGTGAGTGCTACCAGCATGAGCGCATACGAATAGCCTATGTTTCCCCAGATCTTCGAGAACACCCGGTAGGGCATCTGCTTGTCGGGGTCATCGAGCGACACGATAAATCACGTTTTGAGTTAATCGCAATTTCCCTAGGAGTGGATGACCAAAGTCGCATCAGAGCGCGGATGCGGATGGCGTTTGATCGATTTATCGACGCGCAGACACTGACATCACGACAGATCGCCGAAAAGATTCGAGAGATGGAAGTTGATATTGCTGTAGATCTGGCGGGCTACACTTCGGATTCGCGAACCGAAATCTTTGCCTGGCGGCCTGCGCCAGTCCAGGTGAATTACCTCGGATATCCCGGGACGCTCGGTGTCTCCTACATCGATTACATTTTGGCGGATCGGCATGTCATTCCACCAGAACACCAACAATTTTTTGATGAGCGAGTTGCGTACCTACCAAACGCCTACCTTCCAACTGACGATAGCGTTACGATTTCGGAGGTAACGCCGTCGCGAAGTGAATGCGGGTTGCCTGAGCAAGGAATTGTCTTTTGCAGTTTCAGCCATAATTTCAAGATTACTCCGCAGATATTCGATGTCTGGATGCGGTTGCTCATAAAAGTCCCTGGTAGTATTCTCTGGCTTGCGGCGCGCAGTGGCCTGTCACAGTCGAACCTTCAAATCGAAGCAGAGAAGCGCGGCGTTGATAAGGGGCGCCTGATTTTCGCGGGGCGTGTGCCCAATGTCGAGGATCACCTGGCGCGTTATCGACAAGCAGATATTTTCCTTGACACCCATCCCTACAACGCGCACACAACTGCCGCCGATGCGCTCATGGCTGGATTACCCGTAGTTACTTTCATGGGCAACGCATTCCCCGCTCGGGTCGCGGGAAGTCTATTACAAGCTGCCGGGCTTCCAGAACTGGTTGCGAATTCGCTTGAGGGATATGAAGCGCTAGCAATGCGATTAGCAACGGATCGTGATGTCCTCGCGGAGATAAAGGCGCAGTTGATCTCTAAAGGAAGAAACAGCACACTCTTCAATACACGCGCCTTCTGTAGAGATCTAGAGACAGCCTATACTGAGATGCACCAAGCCGTAACAATTCGCACTCGTAGCAATTTAACTACCGGTATCGCTGTTACTTCGGCGACAGATGGCGACATTCCCTCAAGTCCGATAACTCAGTTTCCTGTCATTAGCAAAGGCAGTGTCTGCGTCGTTATACCGATTTACCGCCCTCACCTATCAGGATTTGAGGATTTTTCATTCAATCAGTCGGTTCAATTCCTCGGCGACAGGCACATAGAATTTATCGTGCCAAATTCGCTCAACGTCGGCTGGTATCTTGAGCGTTGCCCACAAGCCTGCGTCCGTCGATTTGACGATATGTACTTTTCATCGGTAAAAGGCTACAACAAACTTCTATTGGACCCAGAGTTTTACGCCGGATTCCTTCCATGCGAATTTTTGCTTATTCTTCAAACCGATGCAATGCTGCTAAGTGGCGCCGTTGAACCTTGGCTCGACAGTGGGTTTGACTATGTCGGCGCCCCCTGGCCAGACGGTGTTGAGGTGTTTGTTAATGCAGGACGATTCGAAGGCCACTTTGGCAAACGAGTGCGAGCGCATGTCGGGAATGGTGGATTCAGCCTCCGCAGGATCAGTAAGTGCATTGCTCTATTGAACGAGTTTGACGTTTTGCGAGAAGTTTTTCTTAGGTCTGGATCAAGCGAAGACTTGTTCTTCTCGTTGCTGGGTGGTTTGTCGGCTGACTTTGTTATTCCGAACGAGATTATTGCGTCACGGTTTTCTCTCGAGTTAGCTCCTGAATATTATCTTCACGTGAATGGTGGCGTCTTACCGCTGGGAACGCATGCGTGGTGGAAAAAATCGCTTGATTTTTGGAGAGCCCATGTGCCATACGATGAAAAGCTCTGGCAAGGCGCACCAGAGTCACAGGGAATCCCAATCGCGAGAAACCATGGTCAAGAAATGGGGTTTAAAGCATGAAAAATACGCTCGATATCGATTTTGGAAGTCAACCGATAAACTTCCTAATACAAACGAGGTCTATGGAATCGATACTCGGGAGAGATGGCTCAACGAAATAGGGCTGGTCGATAAGTAAGGAAATGGTATGGGCAAATCCAACCCTTTGAGCGCCAGACATGAATTATCCGCTGTGCATACCGCTTCTGCATCTAGAGGGTTCTGCTGTGCACGGCGCCGTTGATAAGTCCGCCCTGGTGGATGAGGGCGGTAGCATAAGTCGGACTCTAATGGGACGAAGGCATAGAGGTGCTAGGGGTTGAAGAATGGGCTTATTCACCGGCATCCGGTCGGATCGCGAGCGGGGAAAAAGAGAAACTACCATGAGTGAAAAGTCAACCTTGGATGTCCCACGGATTCAGGAGATTTGTAATGGCAAAAACCTTAGATTTGGGATGCGGACGGACTCCAAAAAACTTATTCGGCGCGGATGAGATATTCGGTCTGGATATTGCCGTAATCGGGAATGACGCTTCGAATATCCGACAGGCAGATTTGGCCATTGATCCAATTCCATTTTCGGACAATGAGTTTGATTATGTGACGGCTATTGATTTTATTGAACACATACCGCGCGTCATTTATAACCCACTGAGAAGAAATCCATTCATAGAGTTAATGAACGAGGTCTACCGGGTATTGAAGCCGGATGGTATGTTCCTATCGCAAACACCCGCTTTTCCGCATGTCGCATCATTCATGGACCCTACTCATGTCAATTACATAACGGAGCAGACTTTTCCGTTATATTTTGCTGATGGAAATCCAACTTCACCTTGGGCAGTGATATATGGCTTTCGTGGAGCGTTCAAGTTAATTAGCCAAGAATGGAATGGCCCGCACTTGCAGACAGTGTTGCAAAAAATTGCTATTCCGGCAATTTACCAAGATTACCCAGCGAATATGCCAAGGGCTGAGTAATGGAGCGTTTCAAATGACTGCCTTGCCTAACTTACATATTTATTATCGTCACGTTCATATCAAGCATGATGGCCGCAGTCGAGATCCCGGCAAGGCTCGTCCCGCATGGTTCAGTCATGAAAGTTGCTATCGAAACTTACTACAAACCATTGACACTTCTCGGTTTAGCCGCAACATCTCGCTGACGGTAATTTACGATGGCAGTGAGCAAGAGTTTCGTAACGATTTTATGTATTCGTATTGTGCTAAGCAGCGCGAATATCCTGTCTCCATCAAAATTGTTGCGGCAGGATCGAACGCGATGTCATGGCAGGTCGCACTCGATCAGGCGAGAACCGCACCGATTGCAGATACCGACCTGATCTATTTCATAGAGAACGATTATCTCCATCTTCCGGGATGGCTGGAGAAAGTTTTCGAGCTGTATGTTTCGGGGATACGCTTCGATTACCTCTCCCTGTACGACCATAAGGACAAGTATTTTCTGCCGATGTACGGCGAGCTCACTTCCCGGTTGATCGTAACAGCGACCCAACACTGGCGCACAGCCCCGAGCACGTGCGGCACCTTCATGCTACGCCGGAGCACTCTGCTCGAAGATGTTGGCTTGTGGGCGATGGAAGTTCAGGATCACTATCTGTTCACCGAACTGTGCCAGAACCGCGGGCGCGTATTACTTACCCCGGTGCCGGGGCTGGCCACGCACTGCATGGAAGGCTATTTGAGTCCAACGATAGACTGGGCGCAGCTATGAAAAGGGATATCTACGTCACGCAACCATTCTTGCCACCCCTGCAGGAATTCATGCCCTACCTGGAGAGGATTTGGGACAGCAAGGTGCTGACCAACTGCGGGCCGTTTCACCACCAGTTCGAAGAGGCCCTCTGCGCCTACCTGGACGTCAAACACATTGCGCTGTTCTCCAACGCAACGATCGCGCTGATCACCGCACTACAGGCCCTGCGCATCGGGGGCGAGGTGATCACCACCCCCTACTCTTTTGTCGCAACCACGCACTCCCTGCTGTGGAACGGTATCAAGCCGGTGTTTGTCGACATCGACACCCGTACCCTCAATATCAACCCGGCCAGGATCGAGGCTGCCATCACGCCCCAGACCACGGCGATCCTGCCGGTACACTGCTACGGGCACCCGTGCGACGTGGATGCGATCCAGAAGATTGCTGACACCTACAACCTCAAGGTCATTTACGACGCCGCCCACGCCTTCGGCGTCGAGTGCCACTGTGGCAGCGTGCTCAATCACGGCGACCTGTCGGTGCTGAGCTTTCATGCCACCAAGGTCTTCAACACCTTCGAAGGCGGCGCGATCATCTGCCCCGACGCCAAGACCAAGGCGCGCATCGACCAGCTCAAGAACTTCGGCCATGCCGGTGAAACCAACGTCGTCGCCACCGGCATCAACGGCAAGATGAGCGAGTTCAATGCGGCGCTCGGCCTGTTGCAGCTCAAGCACATCGACGCGGCCCTGGTCAAGCGCGCGCAGATCGACGCCGCCTACCGCGACGGCCTGCGCGGCGTGCCGGGCATCACCTGCCTAGGGGACGCGGGCGAGAGCAAGCGTAACTTCGCCTACTTTCCGATCCTGGTCGACCCGGCCTATCCCCTGGCGCGGGACGCACTGAACGACTGGCTCAAGACCCAGGGCATCCACCCCCGGCGCTACTTCTACCCGCTGATCTCGGAATTCCCGATGTACCGCGGCCTGCCCTCGGCTGGCCGGGCCCTGCTGCCGGTGGCGACCAAGGCGTCGTCCGAGATCCTGTGCCTGCCCATCTACCCGGACCTGGACATGGCCACGGTGGCGCGGGTGATCGAACTCATCGCGCATCCGCACACGCAGGGATGAAGCACCGCCTCTGAAGCCAAGCCCATGAAACTGGCAATCATGCAGCCCTACTTCCTGCCCTACATCGGCTACTTCCAGCTGATCGCCGCGGTGGATCTGTTCGTTGTCTACGACCGGATCAAGTACACCAAAAAGGGCTGGATCAACCGCAACCGCATGCTGGTCAACGGGTCGGATGCCATGTTCTCCCTGCCCCTGAAGAAGGGGCCCGACACGGCGGACATCGTCGAACGCGAGATCGCCGCCGAGTTCAACCGGGACAAGCTGTGCCAGCAGATCCGAGGGGCCTATGGCCGGGCGCCCTGTTTCGACACGACCTTTCCTCTGATCGAGGACATCCTGCGCCACACCGACCCCAACCTGTTTCGTTTCATTCATCATTCGCTGACATCGGTCTGCGCGCACCTGGGCATCGGCACGGAAATCCGGGTCTCCTCCACCGTCCCGATCCCCGCCGAGGCCAAAGGCCAGGACAAGGTACTGGCGCTGTGCAAGACCCTGGGCGCGAACACCTACATCAACGCGATCGGCGGCATGGAGCTGTATGCGCCCGCCGACTTCCGACGCGACGGGATCGCGCTGCAGTTCATCCGCTCCAGCCCCTGGGATTACCCACAGTTCGGGCAGGCATTCGCGCCCTGGCTGTCCATCCTGGATGTGTTGATGTTCAATCCGCTCGACCGGGTGCGTGCGCAGATCCGCACCGGCTTCGAGCTCCTGGGCGACAGCGCATGAAGATCCTGTTGGTTGGCGGCAACTCGTCCCTGGCACGCAGCCTGCGCCCGCTGCTGGCGGAGATTGCCGAGGTCGTCACCGCAGGCCGGCAAGGCTGCGACCTGACGCTGGACTTGGCCGGCGACATCCACATCGCGCCCGGTTTCGATGTGGTGGTGAATACGGCGGCGCACCTCGGCGGCAACACGGCCGCCTCGTTGCAGGCAGCCGAACAGGTCAACGTGCTGGGCCTGCTCGCCTTGTGCCAGGCCTGTTCTGCGGCAGGCGTCGGCCACTTGGTGCAGGTCTCCAGCATCTATGCCACGCTGGCGCCCTCCTCGCCGTTCTACAACGCCTATGCCCTGTCGAAGAAACACGGCGACGAGGCGGCGCTACTCCACACCCGGTTGCAGCCGCTGCCGCTGACCATCCTGCGACCGTCGCAGTTCTATGGGGTGGGCGAGACCTACCGCCGCAACCAGCCGTTCCTGTACACCCTTATGGACAGGGCACAAGCCGGCCAGGACATCGAGCTCTGGGGAGGGCACGACGCCCGGCGCAACTTCATCCATGTACAGGACGTGGCCGACCTGATCGCACGGGTGGTGCGCACGCGGACCCTGGGTGTGTTCGCCTGCAGCCATCCGCAGGACATCCGCTTCTCGCAGATCGCACAGGCGGCGCTGGACGCCTTCGGCAGCACGGGCCGCATCCGCTTCCTGCACGACAAGCCGGACACGCCGGACAACCTCTTCGCCTACGACGACGCCCTCTACCGGGCGCTCGGCCACTATCCGCAGATCACCATAGACCGCGGCATGCAGATGGAAGCGCAACACCGCAGGAGCCGGGCATGAGGACCATTCTCGTCTCGGGGGCCAGCGGCATCGTCGGTTACGGCACGCTGCGCTCGCTCAGACGCTCCGGCCTAGACCTGCGGCTGATCGGCACCAGCATGTACGACGACTCGGTTGCGCCGGCGTTCTGCGATATCTTCGAGCAGGCACCGCCAACCAGCGACCCCGGCTACCTCGACTGGCTCCTGGCCACCCTCCGCAGGCATCGGGTCGACATGGTCATTCCGGGCATCGAGATCGACATGTACGCCTGGGTCGAGCAGGTTCCCCAGATCGAGGCCACGGGCGCCCGCATTCTGCAGAACGACATCGCGCTCATCCACCTGTGCAAGGACAAATGGGCGTTCTTCGAGAACCTCGCGGCCGCCGGCATAGCCTGTGCCATCGACAGCACGCTCGATGCGGATTTCCCTGCCCTACGCGAACGCTTCGGCCTGCCCTTCCTGCTCAAGCCGCGGCGCGGTTTCGGCTCCAAGGGCATCGTGCGGGTAGACAGCCAGGCCACGTTCGACCTGCACCGGGGGTACATTGGCGCCACGCTGATGTCCCAGCCCATCGTGGGCAACGACGACGAAGAGTTCACCACCTCGGCGTTCTGCGATGGCCGGGGCGGGCTGTACGCCAGCATGACACTGCGCCGCAAGCTGTCGCGCGACGGTTTCACCGACCGGGCCGAGGTGGTGTCCACCGAGCCGTTCATGGAGGCGATGCTGGCGCTGTGCCGGCATTTCCGGCCGCACGGCCCGACCAACTTACAGTTCCGAAGCTCGGCGCAGGGCGTCAAGCTGCTGGAGATCAACCCGCGCATCTCCTCCTCGACCTCGATCCGCAGTGCGTTCGGTTACAACGAAAGCGCCATGGCGGTCACGTATTTCCTGGAGGGCCAGGCGCCTGTCCAGCCACCGATCCGGCACGGTAGGGCCGTGCGCTACACCGACGACCACATCTTCTATGACGAAGGCCTTCATCGCTGACATCCACGGCAACCACGAAGCCCTGGTCGCCGTGCTGGCACGGATCGACCAGATCGGTGTCGAACGCATCTTCTGCGCCGGTGACGTGGCGGGCTATTACAGCGAGGTCAACGCCTGCTGCGACACCCTGCGCGCGCGCGCCATTCCCACCGTAATGGGCAACCACGACTGGTACCTGGGCAACGCCGGCTGGTGCCTGCGCTCCAAAAGCGTCAACGACTGCCTGGACTACCAGCGCCGCGTGATCACCTCCGAGAACCTGGCCTGGCTGCGCGCCCTGCCGCTGCAGATCGAGGCCGATACGGTGCGCATGGTTCATGGCGGCTGGTCCGACCCGATCGACGAGTACCTCAAGCCGACGCCCGACTACTTCGACCACCTCGACGGCCGCTTCTTCCTGACCGGCCACACCCACCTGCCCTGCGTGCACCGTTTCGACGAGAAGGTCTACTGCAACCCCGGCTCGGTGGGGCAACCACGTGACGGCGACCCCCGCGCCGCATTTGCCACTTTCGATGGCACCAACTTCACGCTGCACCGCGTCGACTACGACGTGCACAAGGTGTTCTCGCTGATGGATGCCGCCGGCTTCAACGACTATTATTACGGTGGCCTGGCCACCGGCGCACGCCATCTGCGCAGACTGTCCGGCGGGGAGGCCGAGCGCCCATGAAGTGGACCAAACTCGGACGGGTGTTCAACCCCGTCGACATCCCCGACCGACCGCAGTGGATGCATGAATATGCACAGGCGCCGGCCACGCTGGTGTTCGACGACTTCGTGCGGGTGTACTTCAGCTGCCGGCCTACGCGCGACGCCGACGGCCAGTTCGTCAGCTACTCGGCCTTCGTCGACCTGGACCGCCGGGACCTGTTCAGGATCGTCCGCATCGCCCGGCAACCCGTGCTGGAACTGGGTGGCCTAGGCACCTTCGACGAGTTCGGCACCTACCCAATGTCGGTCATCCGCCGCGGCGCCGAGATGTGGGCCTACTACGCGGGCTGGACGCGCTGCGAGTCGGTTCCGTTCAACGTCGGCATCGGTCTGGGCATCAGCACCGACGACGGGGCGACGTTCCGCAAGCTGGGGCCCGGGCCGCTGCTGGAGTACTCGCCGGATGAGCCATTCACCCTGAGCGGCCCCAAGGTGCGCCAGTTCAACGGCAGGTACTACCTGTTCTACATCGCGGGCGATGCCTGGGTGCTGAAGGACGGCAAGCCCGAGATCTCGCACAAGATCCGCATGGCCGTGTCGGACGACGGCCTGCAATGGACCAAGCAGCACAAGACCCTGATCCCCGACCGTTGGGGCGAGAACGAGTCGCAGGCCAGCCCCGATGTGTTCTACGCCGAAGGCAAGTACCACATGTTCTTCTGCGGCTGGGTGCCGCGCGACTTCCGCCAGACACGCAGCCGCAAGATCGGTTATGCCTGGTCGACCGACCTGCTGCATTGGACCCGCGACGACAGCCGGGTGGGGATCGACATCTCGCCAGACGGTTTCGACAACGAGATGGTGGCCTATCCCCATGTGTTCTCACTGGACGGCGCCACGTACATGCTCTACCTAGGCAACCAAGTGGGCCGCTACGGCTTCGGCCTGGCGCGACTGGAAGGGGCGATGGCATGAAGTGGCGTAGGCTGGGACAGGTCTTCGACTTCGACACCTCGGACTTCGCCGGGGAGTTCATCGGCTTCGCGCAGTCACCGCAGGCACTGGTGTTCGACGACCGCGTGCGCTTCTATTTTTCCACCCGCGAACGAAGAGACAACAGCAAGTTCGTGAGCCAGGTGCAGTATGTCGAGTTGTCCAGGGACTTCAACGCGGTGCTCGGCCGCTCTCACGGCACGGTGGTTCCGCTGGGCAAGCTGGGCACCTTCGACGAACACGGCATCTTCCCCTTCAGCGTGTTCCGCCACGGCGACGAAGTCTGGGGCTTCAGCAACGGCTGGAACCGCCGCAAGTCGGTGTCGGTGGACACCGCGATCGGCCTGGCCATCAGCCGCGACCAGGGCCGGACCTTTGCCAAGGTCGGCGACGGCCCGGTGCTGGGGCCCTCGCTGCACGAACCCTACCTGGTTTGCGACCCCTTCGTGCGGGTGTTCGACGGCGTCTTCCACATGTGGTACATCTACGGCACAGGCTGGAAGCCGGCCGGCCCCGGGCAGGAGCCGGAGCGCACCTACGTGATCGCCCATGCCACCTCCGACGATGGCATCGCGTGGCGCAAGGAGGGCCGGCCCATCATCCAGCAGACGCACCCCGAGGAATGCCAGGCCCTGCCCACGGTGATCCGGTTTGGGACGCGCTACCACATGGTGTTCTGCCACCGGCACACGTTTGGCTTTCGTACCGACCCGACGCGCGGCTACCGCCTCGGCTACGCCTGGTCCGACGACCTGGTGCACTGGCAGCGCGACGATGCGCGCTGCGGCCTCGATGGCAGCACGAACGACTGGGACTCCGACATGGTGTGTTACCCGCACCTGTTCGCCTGGGACGACAAGACCTATCTGGCCTACAACGGCAACAACTTTGGACGCAATGGCTTCGGACTGGCCGAGCTGGAAAGTGATGACTGACATGAGCAGCTCCCGCAATTTCAACGAAGAACTCAAGGACACGGCCGAGCGCACGTACTCCTACAACTTCGACTTCGATGTCATGCACCCCTACATGCTCGAGTCCTTCAAGCCCTTCTTTCGCCCCGGCAGCATGCTGGAACTGGGTTGTTTCCGCGGCGCCTTCACACTTAGGTTGGCCGAGCACTACCAGGACCTGACCTGCGTCGAGGCCTCGGACGAGGCGATGGCCCAGGCGCAACAGCTGGTGGGGCCCGCAGTGCGCTTCCACAACGCGCTGTTCGAGCGCGTCACGCTGCCGCAGCGCTACGACCACATCGTGATGACCCATGTGCTGGAGCACCTGGACGACCCGGTCACCGTGCTCAAACGTGTCCACGACGAGTGGCTGTCCGAGCGGGGCCGCTTCTTCCTGGTCTGCCCGAACGCCAACGCGCCGTCCCGCCAGATCGCGGTGAAGATGGGCCTGATCTCGCACAATGCCGCGGTGACCCCGGCCGAAGCCCAGCACGGCCACCGCTGCACCTACACTCTGGACACCCTGGAGCGCGACGCCGTTGCGGCCGGACTGAAGGTGGTGCATCGCTCCGGCATCTTCTTCAAGGCGCTGGCCAACTTCCAGTGGGACCGCCTGTTGCAGACCGACATCATCTCCAAGGCTTACTTGGACGGTTGCTATCAGCTCGGCCAGCAGTACCCCGACCTCTGTTCTAGCATCTTTCTACTGTGTGAGAAGGGGTGAAGGTGGTCGAGCATCAGCGTTGAGATGGAATCCGCCAATATCTAACCGCGGCGTCGGACTGTGACAGGTCGGCGATGCCAAACAGGCCGTCGCCGTGTCGCGACTGTTTTGTTATCTCGCGCCGTCGCATGCGCAAGATTGCCGGGTGTTGCTGAAACATGGTATGGCCGGTTCGCAGGCGGGAAATAGCGAAGAGACCGTTGCGCTGTTGCGCGAGGCGGAGCGGTTGCTACTTTGGCAGACTGAAGTTTGGCGAGTGACGGGGTCACAATCAGGCGATCCTCATCGTTTATGGTTATGTTGCCGTGATACTCCTATTCTCGCAGCTGACTTTCGAAGCCGGGACGAAGGAGGAAGCCTCAGCGGCAGCATGGCATTTGGTAGCCATTTCGCTCGACAATGCCAAATATGTAGGTTGGGCGTGCCTGACCCTGGATGCCCTGGTGCTGCCAGGGAAGCAGGAGATCAGGTGCTATGCTTCATCGCGACAAGAGCGACCACCATTCGATCTGAGAAGGTGGGGCTTATTAAGTTGACACGGGATTGATATGTTGAACATTGAGTTTTTGTCCGACCTCCCAGCCTGGCTGGTAAGTCGGGGCTTCAAGTTGTCGGAGATTGACACTCAGGAGGATGCCGTACGTGTTTTGCGCAATGCGATGCTACTCGCGCCAAATGATGCTGAGTTATCGTTTCTATTCGCACGACTCGCTTTCGAGGTCGGCCTAACTGAAGAGGCCGCAGTCATAGCGCGTTTCTTGTCTGCACTAAACCCTTACAATGCGAACTACGTAGGTTTCTCTTGCCAAGCATTATATGCAATAGGCAATACTGAGGCAGCCGAGGTCGAGGCGCTACGCTTAGTCGAACTCGTCAAAGCCGGACTTGAGACCAAAGTTTCGAGGTTGGAAGAGATACTGAGAATTCTGGGCGAAGTGATGATCTACAAGAAGGAGTACCTCGGTGCTTACAAGCTGTTCGTTGACTTGGCTAAAGTTGGATTGAACCTAACCGTATGTCTCACGATGGCAGCTGATGCCTTTCTTGCCAATGGCCAGGCTGCCGATGCAACGGGTATTTTGGGTCTGCACGCTTCATCGAACTGGTCGCGTACGTTCGTAGTTGCATCGCTCTCACAATTCCGCGATAGCGCGCTTCGTACTGGTGCTGATATCCCTTCACGCCACTTCGGCGACCACGATTCAGCGAAGTCCGTATCGATTTCTTCCCTGGCGTGGTATGGTCGTTTCGCTCATCAATTATCGGAGTACTTGCTTCTCTATCTCTATACGAAAAGGAACAACTTGGTACTGGAAACGCCAGAGTGGGTTGGGCACTATTTCTTCGAACTAGATGAGCCTTTACAGAAGCCATACCAGCACGTTCTACGCCGTGGGCAACGCAAATTTTTGCAGGAAAATTTGCGAGACGAAAACTCGGCTGTCGCGTTTAATGTTGATATATTTTCCCCCGGCGGTCTGTCAAGCGACGACTGGGCATTAGGAGAATCGATACTACCCGAGGCGTTGCGTGAAACCGTTCAGTCGCGCCTTAAGGTCAGGCCGTTATGGATGCCATACCTAATGCCAGCGCTTGAAAAACTAGAAGCGATCGGCAGTACGATCATAGCGATCCACCTACGACGTGGCGATCGCGTAGCAGCCAACGATATTACCCCGACAGCTCTTTACCTCGAATGGTTGTCAAGGACTTGGCCAACGCTAGAGAGTCCGGTGTTGTTCTTGGCCAGCGACGATATCAATATAGTCAAGCAGGACTTCGCCGCATACACTCCTTACTCTTTGAGTGACCTCACAGCGCCTTGGCAGAACAACGAATATTTACAGGATTTTTTCATCCTGATGAACTGCAATATTCTCGGAATTAGTACGGGAGGTTTCGGTGCTTATGCAGCCCTGCTTAACCAGCGAGCACGCTTGTTCTTGAGCCCAGCGCAAAATAACCAGTCAATCATAACGTTTGACCCGTATGGCTCATCTACCAAAGCATAGGACTGACAACCAATGTATGACGCTTAGGCATACGATTCTTTTCTTTCAATAGGTTATTAACCGTGCTGGTAGGTTCTCAATAAATCATGGCACCGCAGCGAAAAGCGATACGTCACGCATGATGGATGGCAGTGGTGGAATGGTGTTGGCAAGTGATGCGCGATCCAACAAATACTGCCAGAAGGAAACGTTGAGCTTGCGGCAGGTTTTCTTCAAGCTAGCAAATGTGTCGCGGCATTGACGACCCAGATTACTGTGGGTGCCGCCACTGACTTTATGTTTTTTCACGTAGTCACGAATGTCGGTCTCGCTGCCATTGGTATGCAACGGAATGTCGGGACGACGTAGGACCAGCAGCAGTTCGTCTTTGTGCCGGTGAAGTCGTTTCAGCAGTTGATCCAGCGTGGCATAGGCGGTTCGTTGGGTAAAGATGGTAGTGAAGCGTGACTCGAACTCGGCGATTCGAGTGGCATCGGGTTTGTGGCTGTACGCCTTGAGATCGGCGTAAAGGCTCCATATCTGATCGCGCACCTTGGCAATGGCTTCGCGCTGTATATCGTTCATCGGGATCAGTTTGTGAACGAGACGTTCGGCGTGAATCCAGCACAGACCGTGCAGGAGAATCGCGAACTGTCCAGCGCCGTCGCTGATGATCGCCAGTACAGCGTTGAAGCCCTTTTCCAGCAGGCCTCCCAGTAGCGCCCCTTCCGTGGCTATACGTACATGGCGCTCGCCTTTGATTTCCAAAGCGTCGAGATACTGCTGCCAATCTTTGCGGGTCCTGATTTCAGTCGGCATCTGTTGACGCTGTCGCGGCCGAGGTGAAACTGGATTTACTTGGCCGGCGTGAAACTGGATTTTCTTCGGGTCGGTTTTCTTCGTCCCGTGGATATGAAGCTGGGATTTTCTTCGCTGTTTGGTTGTTCTTC
>CAISUK010000440.1 GCA_903888645.1 uncultured Pseudomonadota bacterium
ATCCGTTGCGGCTGGGCCAGATTCTCATCAACCTGATCGGCAACAGCGTCAAATTCACTGCGGCCGGCACCATCGGACTGGGCATATCCGTGGTGGCTCGCGATGCTCGCCGCGTGCAACTGCGCTTTGTTGTAACCGACACCGGCATCGGCATGAGCGAGACCGAGATCGAGCGCTTGTTCGAGCCCTTCGTCCAGGCGGATTTGACGACCACCCGCAAGTTCGGCGGCACCGGCCTCGGCCTCAGCATCTGCCGGCAACTGGCGGAATTGATGGGTGGCCAGATCGACGTGCGCAGCCACCCCGGACGCGGTACCGGCTTTGGCTTGAATCTCTGGTTCGAGGCGGAATCGGAGATAATTGCCGAACGCGCTGCCGATGCCGATGTGGCGACCGTAGCGGCCCGCGTACTGGCCGGCAAGAAGGTGCTCCTGGTGGACGATAGCGAAGTCAATCGGATCGTCGGCTGCGCCCTGCTGGAGAAGGCTGGTGCGACGGTGACGATTGCCGAAGATGGCGAGCGGGCCTTGGCCGCCCTGGCCGACTTGAGCCAAGAGGAATTCGCCGCGGTCCTGATGGATATCCAGATGCCGGTCATGGATGGCATTGCCGCGACCCGCGCCATCCGGGCCCAGCCGCGCCATGCCACGCTGCCGGTGATCGCCATGACCGCCCATGCCTTTGCCGAAGAGCGGCAAAACTGCCTGGCCGCCGGGATGAACGCGGTGATTACCAAGCCGGTCGATCCAGCGATCTTTTACCAGACCTTGCAACATTGCCTTGCCGAACCTGCCGCTCCGGCAGTGCCGCTGGTTGTTACCGAGAGCACGGCCGCGCCGGCGCCTGTGGCGAATACCGGCAGCGCGCTGGATACCAAGTCCGGACTGTTCTATGTCGATGGCAACCGGCCGGCGTACCGCAGGATGCTCGGGCATTTTCAGTCAAAATATGCCAATGTCGATGCACAGCTCGGTGCCGCCCTCGCCGCCAACGCTGTCGACAAGGCGCGCCAGCTGGCACACACGCTGCACGGCAGCGCCGGAACCATCGGCGCGGCCAGCCTGCAGCAATTGGCGTGCGACATTGAAATCCAGCTCAAGACAGGCGAGCAGGGCAATGTTTACGAACGGCTGGCGAAGCTCGCTACCGAGTTGGCGCAACTCATGATTGAAATCGCCGCCGAGCTTGATTGCGCCGTCTTGAGCGGGCCGCATGCTAGCGAATTGCCCGTTCAGGAATGAGCGGTGCAATTGCCAATCGACGATGGGGCAAATAGGGTTACCCTGCGACCATGTTGACTGCGATTGCCACGGGAACAGCAGACGTATGACGAAGTCTTTGCCCGCGAACCTTCCCGAACCACCAGCCGCATTGCCGGATGCTGTCGCCCACCAGCGCCTGGTGCACGATCTGGAGGTTCATCAGATCGAATTGGAAATGCAAAATGAGGAACTCCGGCGCACCCAACTTTTGCTCGAGGAGACCAGCCGCCGCTATGCCGATCTCTACGAGTTTGCACCGGTCGGCTATCTGACACTATCGGCCGACACCCGGATTGCCGAGATCAACCTCACTGCCGCAAACTTGCTCGGCACAGAGCGCCGCCAACTGCTGGGTCGACATTTCGCGCGCTTTGTTGCCGCTAGCGACCACGACCGCTGGCACCTGTTCTTCGCCAGTGCGGCCAGGCAAGACGACCCGCGGAGTATCGATCTGTCGCTGACACGGCCCGACGGCAGCTTCTTTTATGCCCGGATGGATTGCTTGCGCCTTGATCGGGAAGGTTCGGTATTGCGTACCACTCTGACCGATATGACAGAACGCAAGCGTGCAGAAACCGATCTGGCAAAGATGCGTGTCGATCTGCAGCAGCTTGTGGAATGGCAGGTTGCGCGGCACACCGCCGCGGCGCTGGCGCACGAAGTGAATCAGCCGCTGGCCAGCCTGTCGGCCCTGTGCGAAGCGGCAAGGCGCATGCTGGCCACGGCTGGCAGCAGTGCCGGCACCGAGAACACTGGCGAGAACTGCCTGGGCCAGCCGCCGATGGGCAGCGAGATCAGGCAAATCCTCGATCGGATGGCAACCGATTCCGAACGCGCCGGCGACGTCGTCCGGCATTTGCTGGAGTCGCTACACCAACCTGGCCTCCGCCCGGCACCGATGTCTTTGGCCAAGACCCTGCACGATCTGGTGCCGCTGGCGCGCGCCAGTGGCTTCACCGATTGCGAGTTTGTCATCGACGTGGCCCACGAAATGCCTTTGGTATCTGCCAATCCGCTGCAGATGGAAAAAATCTTGCTCAACCTGATTCGCAATAGTGTCGATGCGTTGCAGCAATTGCGGAAACCGGCCGGGCGGATCTGGATCGACGCCGTGCCAGCGGCCAACGGTGCGGAAGTGTCCATTACTTTTCGCGACGAAGGTCCGGGTATTCCAGCTGCTATTGCGCGGCGCATCTTCAATCCATTTTTCACCACCAAGGCAAATGGCCTGGGCATGGGCCTGACGATCTGTCGCTCCCTGGTCGAGGCGCAGGGCGGCAGGATCTGGGTGGAAGTCGATGACGGGGCCGATAACGCAGTCGATCGCGGCGCTGATGCCCGTGTTGGCGCCACCTTCTGCCTCACCCTGCCGCTATCCAGCTAACGCCATGCCTGCACCGACCGTTTTTCTTGTCGATGACGATCCGGCGATTCGCTACAGCATTCCCGTGCTGCTGGCGACTGCCAATTTGCCGACCGAGTGTTTCGCCAGCGGCGAAGAATTTCTGAGCGCCTTCGACAGCAATCGGCATGGCTGCCTGTTGCTTGACATTCGCATGCCGGGGATTAGCGGTACGGAACTCCAGCAGGAATTGGCGCGGCGCCAAAGTCACCTGCCGATCATTTTCATGACCGCTTATGCCGACCTCGCGACGGGGGTGGAAGCGATGAAACAAGGCGCCGCAGACTTTCTTGCCAAGCCGATCAATGGGGCAAAACTGTTGGCGGTGGTGCAGGACGCGCTCGATAGAAATCGGCTGGATCGGCGAGCCGAAACAGTGCGGCTGCAATTCGAGAGTCGATTGCTCAAGCTGACCAGTCGCGAACGCGAAGTTCTTCTGCTCGCCCTTTCCGGCATGGCCAACAAGGAAATCGCGCAACGTCTGAATACCAGCCTGCGCACCATCGAAGGCCATCGGGCGCGGATTTATCTCAAGACCGACGTCGCTTCGCTGCTTGAATTGGCGCAGAAAGCTTCTGCCGTCGGGGTCACTCTGGCCGCGCTGGCGGCGGCCGTCGGCGCGGCTGGGAAAATCGATTAGACAAGCAGCACTGCCGTTTCAAGTGGTGTTTCCAGCGATGCAGATCTGCCGTGATTTCCAGCGACTTGCGGTAATTACGCGCGTGTTCTCCACTCTATCCTGACCCGGGATTATGAGGCTTAATCTGAAGTTCCTTGAACGTTAGAAGGAATCTGTCTGAAGCGCAATCGGGCTGGATGAGGACGGGTTGGCGGGTAGGCAATCGCCCGGATCAATATGATTTACCCGTGACTTCCCCGGCAAATCGGCGTGCGGAATTTTCGACGACAAGCGGCAGCTGCAATTTTTAACGGGCCATGACACCATGCTGCGCAATATCAACCTTTCCGACGCCACCGATCCTGGTCCGGAAATGAACGCGGAAGCCGATGCGGAATTGAACCGTCACGGCCACGCCAAGCCGCTGCTCCGGGCGTTGTCGACTGAGCAGGATTTGGGGCGGTGGCGGCACGAATTTCAGGGCCGGACGCTGCCTGAACAACAGGCAAAGCTGGATTGCGCTCTGGCTGCTGCCGATATCGTTGCCTGGGAGTGGGATGTGCACGCGGGCACAAGTCTTCTCAATGACGTTTGGATTAGTTTACTGGGCTACGAAGACGATGTCTGTTTGCTTGGCCACGACGGTATTCGTGCCTTGATTCACCCGGACGACTCGGCATCTGCGGCGGCTGCCTTCTCTCGGCATATTCGCGATGAATTGCCCGGCTATGAGGTCGAGTATCGCTTGCGTCACAAGCACGGTCATTGGTTGTGGTTTCTCGATCGCGGCAGGGTCAACGAGCGTGATGGAGCGGGCAAGCCGCTGCGCGCCACCGGTACACTGATTGGCATCGATCGCCAGAAGCAACTGCAGTTCGAAGGCAGCGAACTGGCGCGGCGGGTGGAATCCCTGGTTGTGGAACTTGCCGCGAGCGTTGCCAACAGTGTGGCCAACAACAGGCTCTTGGCAGCGAACGTCAAACCGGACCACCTTGGCTGTGAATGCAAGAGCGAGGCACAACTCACTGCCAGACAGCAGGTCGTGCTTGATCTGGTGGCTACCGGAATGACCTCGGCGAAAATCGCCGCGCATCTTAGCATTTCCGTTGCCACCGTCATGGCGCATCGGCGCGACATCATGCATAAACTCGAGTTGCACAGCGTTGCCGCATTGACACGCCATGCCATTGAAATGAAAAGCGGCAAGCTGCGCCCAGGAAGTGTTAAAGTTGAGCCAGAGTAGTATTTTCAATACCTTGATGTCACCGGTGCGCTGAACAGGGCAACAGCGGAAGAAAAACAATCGGGGATCGCGTTGCAAAACTCGAAGATCGTTTCACCCGGGGAGATACTCCAAAGCAGCCGCCATGTTGCCCGTGTCGGCGCGGCAGTGGCGTTTCTGGCATTGATGCTTCTGGCAATGGTGTCGCTATGGCACTCATGGCGTGACGCCCGTGATCGGTTGGGCGAGCATACCCAGGATTTGGTCAATTCGATTGATCAAAGCGTCGGCAGCATGGTCAAAAATATTGACTACGTGCTCCAGGTATCCACTGACAAAATTGGCCAGGAGATCGCGACCGGGCACGCCGACCCGGCGTCAATAACCCGTTTTCTGGCACTGCAGCAGGAGCGATTTCCAGCTATTGGTGTGCTTCGCGCGACCGACGAAAGCGGCGCTGTGATCTACGGCAAAGGCGTTGACCTTGCGGAAAGGTCAAGTCTTGCCCAGCGTGATTATTTGAAGCGGCTGAGAGACGATCCGACGGCGGGCTTGGTGATCGCCGAGCCCATCATCGGAAGGATCTCGCAACAGTGGATCTGGTTAATGGCGCGCCGCATCAACAAGCCCGACGGATCTTTTGGCGGCGTTGTTTATGGTGCGGTATTCATTGACGAAGTCATCAAATCGTTCGAAAAGATCAACTTGGACCCTGGTAGCGTAATTGCCTTGCGCGAC
>CAISUK010000441.1 GCA_903888645.1 uncultured Pseudomonadota bacterium
AGAGATGGCCGCCACGCCGAGTCGCCGTGTCGATGAGCACGAATCCGGCCCCGCGCTGTAATTCGAGCAAGCAAGCGGAGAGACGGCTGGCGTCGTCGGCGCTGCCGTGATGGTCAAGCTCGCGAGCCGCACGCGCCGCCAGAACAATCCGGATCAACGGCGCTGCCGCCACCGCGACCTGGTGCAGCGTGCGGTCGCCGAGTACGGCGTGGAGCAGATCGTGGCGCGCAGTGACACCAAAGGCAGCCAGCGTATTGTCGGGAGATTGATTCTCGTCGACGATGACCACGCCGTGGCCTGCTTCGGCTAGCGCCGCACTGGTTTGCACAAGCAATGTCGTGCGACCGCAGGCATCGCGCCCGGAAGCGAAAGCGATGACTTGCGGCGCCCGGCCGCCAAAAAGGCGGCGCAATCCTGCCGCCTGGTCGCCCGCCCAGGCGTCGAGCGAATCAAGCAAGCGAAGCTCCGGACAGGCGCGCACCGCTGTCGGCGCCGCGCGCCGTCATTACCAGGCCGGCCTCCTCTTCGCGCAGGCGATGTGGCGAAGACTCCAGTGGCAACTTGAAGGCACGGTGCAGCAGGTAATTGCGGTTGGGCAGATGCATGTCCTCGGGAACCCTTTGGCCGTTGGCGATGTAGGCGAGCAACAGGCCATGGCGAACCACGGCGTCAAGCGCCGGCGCCAGCGAGACGGTTTCGTCAACTTTGGTGAGGATGCAACCGGCCAGATTCTCGCCGGCATAAGCCCGCACCACGTCATCGAGCGTGTCTCCGCGGCTGGTGGCGTTGAGCAGCAGCAGGCGACGCACTTCGCCGGCGCGCACCAGCATCGCCGCCTGTTCGGCGACCATGCGGTCGCGCTGACTCATGCCGACGGTATCAATGATGATCATGTGCTTGTCGCGCAGATCGGCAAGAGTGTGGCGCAGATCCTCGCCGTCGCGCACAACGTGAACCGGTACGCCGAGAATGCGGCCGTAAATGCGGAGTTGCTCGTGGGCGCCGATCCGGTAACCATCGGTCGTCAGCAGCGCCAGCTTATCGGCACCATGCCGCACGACGCAGCGAGCGGCGAGCTTGGCCGTGGTGGTGGTCTTGCCCACTCCCGTGGGACCGACCAGGGCGTAAACACCGCCCCGCTCGATCAGGTCATCTTCATTCGAGAGCGTCCGCAAGCGTCGGTTCAAAGCCGCTTTCAGCCACTTTCGACTGTCTTCCAGCGGTTGGTCGGCCGCCATGTCCTGAGTCAGGCGCCGCGCCAGTTGACCGGAAAAGCCGGCATCGAGCATCTCGCCGAGGAGTTGCGCGCGGACCGGCGAATTGCGCGCCATTTCGCCCCAGGCAAAACCCGCCAGTTGCTGTTCGAGCAATGCCTTGATCGACTGCATCTCACCCATCAGGTGATTCATCTTCTGGGTTGTTTCGGCATCGCTGCCGGCCTGGGCATCGCGCGCTTCGTCAAGCACACTGCGCAACGCTGCGGTGACCTGTTCCTGCGAGGGGACAGGAGCAGACTTGGGCGCCAATGGTCGCGGCCGCTGCGCTTCCTCGACAGGACGCGACGGCACCGGATCGCTGCCCCGTGACCGATGATCGGTTGGGCCTTTGTGCAAGGGCGGCTGCCAGGGGCGGAAAGCCGGCTGCTGGCGGGCTTGGCTCGACAGGCTGACGGTGTAGTCGTCGTCGCGCGCTGTCACCACCGCCGGGGCGGCGGCGCGCATTGCCGGAATTGCCGTAGCGGGGCGTGGCTGCAGCGACGGTGGCCGCGATGGCGCGGCAACGGGCGGCGCCTCGCGCGGCGGGGTCGGCTGAGGCTGCGACAGCGCCGCCAACCCATCGGCGGACATCGCCATCATCTCGACGCCACCCGGCGCAGCTTTGTTGGACACGACAATCGCATCAGGCCCCAGCGCCTCCTTGACCTGGCGCAGGCAGTCGCGCGCCGTT
The DNA here is from genome assembly GCA_903888645.1 of uncultured Pseudomonadota bacterium. Lineage (GTDB taxonomy): Bacteria > Pseudomonadota > Gammaproteobacteria > Burkholderiales > Rhodocyclaceae > CAISUK01. The sequence continues at coordinate 1,948 of CAISUK010000441.1, forward strand.
TCACCGAAGAATCGTTTCACATTCATGACTTGGCTCCGATGATCGTCGTGATCTTAATCGTCCGCGAATCGGGGACTTCCCCGTTGGCGATAACTTTGAGTTGCGGCACCGCACGGCGCAGGAAACGCGATAACAGCCAGCGCAGATGCCCAGGTACGAGGAGCACCGGCGCCATGCCGATGTCCTCCTGACGCTGCGCTGCGGTTGCTGTCTCGCGCAGCAGCGCGTCGGCCAGACCGGGTTCGATGGCGCTGCCATCACCGCCGCCGCTTTGCACTGCCTGGCCGAGAATTCGCTCCAGACTTGGCTCCAGTGCCATGACTTGCATATCTGTCGTTCCCGGGAAGAGTTGCTGAATAATGGCCCTGCCAAGGGCGACGCGGACCAGGCTCGAGAGTTCGACTGGATCCTGGCTGCGCGGCGCATGTTCGGCCAGCGTTTCAATGATGCTGCGCATGTCGCGGATATTGACGCCTTCCTCGAGCAGATTCTGCAGCACGCGCTGCAGGGTAGACAGCGGCAACTGCTTGGGCACCAGATCCTCAACCAGCTTGGGCGTCTCCTTGGCCAGGTGATCGAGCAGCGCTTGTGTTTCCTGACGACCGAGCAGCTCGGCGGCATGGGACATGATGACGTGATTGAGGTGGGTGGCGACAACGGTACCGGCATCGACAACCGTATATCCGAGCACGTGGGCCTGATCACGCAGCGCTGCTTCGATCCACACTGCCGGCAGCCCGAAAGCTGGATCGGTGGTCTGGGTTCCGGCCAGCGGACCGCTGACGCGGCCGGGATTGATGGCAAGGAAGAGCCCGGGGAAAGCCTCGCCGGCGCCGGCCTCGACACCCTTCAGAACGATCCGGTAACCGTTCGGTTTGAGCTCGAGATTGTCGCGGATATGCACTGGGGCAGAGAGAAAGCCGATTTCCTGGGCGAACTTCTTGCGCAAGCCGCGGATGCGTTTGAGCAGATCGCCATCCTGGCCCTTGTCGACCAATGGAATCAGGCGATAGCCAACCTCGAGGCCCAACACATCGACCGGCGCCACATCGGCCCAGCTGGCCTCAAGGGATTCAACGGGTGCAGCTGGCGGTGGCGGAATTTCCTCCTTGGTTGAAGTTTCCTCGCGACGTTTGAGCATCCACCAGGAAATACCGCCGAGCACCGAAGCGAACAGCAGGAAAACGAAATTGGGCATGCCGGGAATCAGGCCGATCACTCCGAGTATCGTTGCAGTCAATGCCAGCACCAATGGGTTGGCAAAGATCTGGCCGACCACTTGCTGGCTGATGTCGCGTTCGTCCTCGCCAACACGGGTCACCACCAGGCCGGCGGCCGTGGAGATGATCAGTGACGGCAGTTGTGCCACCAAGCCGTCGCCGATGGTCAGCAAAGTGTAGTTCTTGGCGGCTTCGGCGATCTCAAGATCGTGCTGAACGACACCGACGATCAGCCCGCCGATGATATTGATCAGCATGATCAGGATACCGGCGACCGCATCGCCGCGGACAAACTTGGAGGCACCGTCCATCGATCCGTAAAAATCCGCCTCCTCGGCGATGTTGGCGCGGCGGCGCCGTGCATCGTCCTCACCGATCAATCCGGCATTGAGGTCGGCATCGATGGCCATCTGCTTGCCGGGCATGGCGTCGAGCGTGAAGCGCGCCCCGACTTCGGCAATTCGCCCGGCACCCTTGGTGATGACGACGAAATTGATGACCGTCAGGATAATGAACACGACAATGCCGACGGTATAGTTGCCGCCGACCAGGAAATGCCCGAAAGCCTCGATGACCTTGCCGGCGGCATCGGGACCGGTATGCCCTTCGAGCAGCACGACGCGCGTCGAAGCGACATTGAGCGAAAGGCGCAATAGCGTGGTCACCAGCAGGACTGTCGGGAAAACCGAAAAGTCGAGCGGCTTGGTGATGTACATCGCCACCAGCAGAACGATCACCGCCATCGCGATATTGAACGAAAACAGCAAGTCGAGAACGAAAGGCGGCAGCGGCAATACCATCATCGCCAGAATCATGACGATCAAGGCAGGCGCCACCAGTTGGCGCAATCCGGCGCGGCCGAACAGCGACTGCATCGCCAGTGCCGGCGTCATGCGGCAACTCCCGGATCCATGCCTTCAGGAATACTCAGATTGACCGGAGCCGTCGGTGGCAGCATGTTGCGCGTACCGGCGGCGAATTGATTCAGCTGATAGACGTAGGCCATGACTTCGGCAACGGCCGTATAAAGCGTTGCCGGGATCTGGTCGCCGAGATCGGCGTAACGGTAGAGGGCACGCGCCAGTGGCGGTGCCTCGAGTAAAGGCACGCCGTTGTCGATGGCCAGTTGGCGAATCCTGGCGGCAACAAGATTCATGCCTTTGGCCACCACCTGCGGCGCCCCCATGCTGCTGCTGTCATATTTCAGGGCGACCGCATAGTGGGTCGGGTTGGTGACGACGACGTCGGCCTTAGGCACTTCCGACATCATTCGCTTCCTTGCCTGCTCGCGCTGCTGACTACGGATGCGCGCTTTCATTTGTGGATCGCCTTCGAGTTCCTTGCCTTCCTGCTTGAGTTCTTCGCGCGTCATGCGCAGACCTTTGTAGTACTGCCACAACTGGAACGGCACATCGATCGCGGTGATGACGGCCATACCCATCAGCAGCGCAAGGATGCTGATGAATAGCAAACGCATGAACGAGTGCATGCCAACCTCCAGCGGCTGCGTCAGCAGCGCCAGAAGATCCCCCTGACGGCGCCAGACGACCCAGGCCACAACGCCACCGATCAGCACCGCCTTGAGTACCGCCTTGACCAGTTCGCCGACGCCGTTCAAGGAAAACATCCGGCCGAAGCCGGTGATCGGATTGAGCTTGGTGATGTCGAGGTTCATGACTTTCGGCGAGAATATCCAGCCACCGATCATGGCTGGCCCGAGCAACGCAGAACCGATAATGACCATGAACAAGGGAATCAGCATGATCATGGCGTCCCAGGCGAGGACGCCGAATGTCGTTGCCATATTTGACTGATCGAACGCGGCATCGCGGCCGAAACTCAGTCCTTGGCGGAGAATGCTGCTGGCGCGATGGGTAAACCAGTCGCCCATCGTCCACAACACGGCGGTTCCAGACAGCATGACGAGAAAACCGCCGAGTTCACGGGATTGCGGAACCTGGCCTTCCTCGCGCGCCTTTTCAATGCGCCGGCCTGAGGCTGGTTCTGTTCTTTCGAGATCGCTGTCTTCAGCCACGCACGGACCCTTCCATGGCGGCAATTATTGCCGGTGCATGCAAGGGAGAATGCGCGAATAGCAGAGGAAACCCCCGCCTATTCGCGGTGGCGCATTCCTATCAGGAAAGCCGCTTGTCAGGCGGCCTGCAGATCGTCGCGAATGAAGGCCGAGCGCGGCACGCCGCGGTTGTCGGATGCCGCCAGAAGTTCCTTGACATCGAGTATCAGGACTATCTGGCCATTTGACAGAGTCGTAACGCCGGCAACGCCTTTTGGCCGGAAGTCATCGAGCGACTTTATGACGGCATCCTCGCGCCCGGCGAAGCCGTCAATGGCCAGAATGAAATTGTGCTCGGCTGTCTGCATCAGCACGCCGTACTCGGTCACCGTCTCCTGCGGCCAACCGACCAGATAGGAGAGCGGATAGACCGGTAACACTTCGCCGCGAACCACCATGGTCGCCCGCCCGCCGACCTCCTGCACCGCTGCCGGAGCGATCGGCAAAATCTCGCGGACCATGGAAAGCGGCACCGCAAAGGGCTGTTGCGCCAGTTCCACGACCAGCACCGGCAGGATCGCCAGAGTCAGCGGCAACGATATGACGAAACTGGTGCCCTTGCCGATTTCGGAACGAATCTCGATCGAACCATTGAGTTTCTGGATGTTGGTCTTGACCACATCCATGCCAACGCCACGGCCGGAAACATCGGAAGCGACATCCTTTGTCGAAAATCCGGGCAAAAAGACGAGCGCAAAGCTCTGCCGCTCGTCCATGGTATTGGCTTCTTCGTCGGTGATGACGCCTTTTTCCACGGCTTTCGCGCGCAGTCGCTCGGCATTCATGCCGCGGCCGTCATCGGCAACCACCAGGACGATATGATCGCCTTCCTGGCGAGCTTCCAAACGCACCTGCGACTTTTCCGTCTTGCCTGCCGCCAGACGCTCGGCGGGCGACTCGATGCCATGGTCGACGGCATTGCGGATGAGGTGAATGATCGGGTCTGACAGATCCTCGATCATGGTCTTGTCGATCTCGGTGTCCTCGCCGGACAGCATCAACTCGACGTCCTTGCCCAGGTTGCGAGCGAGGTCACGAGCGATTCGCGGATACTTCTGAAACAGTCTCCCGATCGGCTGCATGCGCGTCTTCATGACAGCGTTCTGTAAATCGGAGACCAGCAAATCGAGCTGGCTGACCGCCTGATCAAGGGCCTGCAGGGTCTCGGTGTCGCTGCGGCCGTTGATGATGTCGCTGCGCAACGAATTGAGCCGGTTCTTGGTCAGGCCAATTTCGCCCGACAGGTTGAGCACCTGATCGAGCCGCGAGGTATCGACCCGGATCGTATTGTCACGCTGTTTCTCGCCTTCGCGGCGCCCGCCGCTCGGACCGGGGTGACCAGGCTTGTCGATGGTACGGCGACCGACTGCATGCTGGATGATTGCCTCGGGAGTCGCCGGGTGCTGAACGCTAGCCTCGCTGGCGTGTCCTGCGGGAACCTCGTCAACGGCTGGCTGACTCGCCGCAGCTGCCGGCGCCGGCGCGCCGCTAACGGAGTTGAACAGTTGCGCCCAGTCCGGCTCCGAGGCGGTTGCATTAGCCGCTGGCGCCGCTACGACTGCCGCCCGCGCCGGCGCAGTCGGCGGCAATGCAGGCGCCGACTGCGCCTGCAGGTTACCGGCAATGGCCTGGCGTAGACGTTCGAGCAAGGCCGGATCGGCCGGCTTCGGTTGCACGCCCTGCTCAAGTTCGCCGAACATATCGCGGACTGAACCAGTCGCAGCCATGATTGCGTCCATCATGTCGCGCGAAACTTCCAGTTCGCCATTGCGCAGCCGATCGAAGAGGTTTTCGGTCAGATGACAGAGTGTCACCAGTTCGGCTGCAGCGAGGAAACCGGCACCGCCCTTGATGGTGTGAAAGCCGCGGAAGATCTCATTGAGGAGGCCGCGATCATGGGTGGACTGTTCCAGATCGACCAACTTGTTATCGACTCCGGAAAGCAGGTCGCTGGCCTCAACCAGAAAGTCCTGCAGCAGGTCTTCCATACCCTGAAAATCGCTCATGATGCCCTCCCGCTCAAGGCGGCCCGGTCAGAAACCCAAACTCTCCAGCAATTCATCGACCTGGCTCTGGTCGGTGACGATATCGGTGCGCCCTTCGGCATTGACCACCGGGCCGTTCATCAGTCCGTCGGCAACCTCGACGCGACAAGCATCGGGCATGATTTCGATCAGTGTCTGCACTAGGTCGGTCTCAAGACGTTGCGCCATGTCGACCACTTTCTTGATGACCTGCCCGGTGAGATCCTGGAAATCCTGGGCCATGACGATTTCCATCATCTGCTCGTTGATGGCCCTGGATTTTGCCGGCATGGCTCCAAAAAATTCGCGCGTGTCGGCAGCCAGCGCCTTGAATTCATCTACAGATAGCTGATTGGCAAACATCCGGTCCCAGCGCGCACCCAGCCCCAGAGAACTGGCAAGAATTCCGTCCTGGATCGGCTTGGCGATATCGGCGGCGTTGAGCACCCGTGACGCCGCTTGCTCGGTCATCTGGGCGATATAAGAAAGCCGCTGGCGTGCATCCGGAATTTGCTTGGCCGTTTCCTCCAGCAATTTGTCATAGCCCAACTCATGCAGCGTGTCGTGTAACTTGCGGGCCATGTGGCCGAGGCGGTTGAACGCGACGTCGCGTCGATCCTTATCCGGTTCCGGCTCCTGGTGGGTATCGGTCGGGGCTGCCGCCTCACCGACATGGGCGACAACGCTGTCGAACAACGCCTGCAGATCGTCAGAATCTCCAGAAGCATCGCGCGTCTCGACAACGGGCGCCGCCGCGGGCGCCACTTTGCCGGCAATGCTGTCGAAGAGCGTCTGGAGATCGTTGGAGTCGCCGGACTCGTCTAAGCTAATCGGTTTTGCCATGTTTTTGATCCTGCAGTCGCCGCCCGCTCAGGCAGTCATATTCAATTTTTCAAAGATCTTGGCAAGCTTTTCGTTCAGCGTTGCGGCAGTAAATGGTTTGACGATGTAGCCCGATGCGCCCGACTGCGCAGCGGCAATGATGTTTTCCTTTTTCGCCTCGGCCGTAATCATCAGCACAGGCAAGTGCTTCAACGATGGATCGGCGCGAACGGTCTGGAGCAACGTCAGCCCGTCCATATTCGGCATGTTCCAGTCGGAAACAACGAAGTCAAAACCGCCTCCCTTGAGTTTTTGCAGCGCCACGACGCCATCTTCAGCTTCGTCAACATTGACGAAGCCCAACTCCTTGAGGAGGTTTCGAACAATGCGACGCATCGTCGAAAAGTCATCTACGACGAGAAATTTGATCTTGTTAGGATCGGTGGCCATGTGCAACTCTCCAGGTCAATCTCTTTGGTGTTTCATCAGCAACGGGCGCAGGGTATCGGCAAGGGCTTCGGCATCGAACTTGGCGACATAGGCGTCGACGCCGACGGCGCGGCCCATCGCCCGGTTGGCATCCGACGATAGCGACGAGTGCATGACGACGGGGATACCGTCGAAGCGCTTGTCGCTCTTGATATTCTTGGTCAGCACGTAGCCATCCATTTCCGGCATTTCGGCATCGACCAAGATCAGGTTGACCTCGTTGCGCAAAATGGCATTGGTTTGCTGGGCATGTGCCGCCATCCCCGAAAGCCGGGTCCAGGCTTCCAGACCGTTCTGGGCGTGCTTGTGCTTGACACCCAGTTTGTCGAAGACCTCGGCAATTTTGCGCCGGGCCACTGAAGAATCATCGACGAAAAAGGCGTTGAGGTCGTGTTCGGCCTCGATGCGATCAATCTGTCCGACGATTGCATCGCCAAAGGTATTGGCCAAAATCTGCTCGACATCGACGATGGATACCAGCTTGCCTTCCGGTAACTCCGTAATCGCCGTAATGAAGCTCTGCGCACTGCTCGTCACGGCATCCGGTGCCCGCACCCGATCCCACTCGACGCGGATGATCCGATCGACGCCATGAACGAGGAAGCCCAGCGTGCGCTTGCTGTATTCGGTCACCATCATGGAGCCGCCGAGTCGATCCGGTGCGCCGGCCAATCCCATGACTTTGCTGAGCGAAAGAACGGGTATCACGTTGCCGCGCAAACTGATCAAGCCTTCGACTCCCGCTGGCATGTTGGGCGCCTTGGTAATAGTCGGTGTTTTCGATACCTCGCGAACCTTGAATACATTGATACCGAACGTTTCATGGGTGCCAAGCGAGAATAGCAGGATCTCCATGCGGTTCGAGCCCGCCAGCTTGGTGCGCGCGTCGACGCTCTCGAGAAGGGGTTTGTTGGCGCTTTCGGTTACCGTCATGTCAACCGTTCCCCTCAATCAGTTGGCTAAACCGGTCACTGTTGCGCCGGCGTCAGTCCGTTCGATCAACCTGGTCAGCGTCTCCGCCAGGCGCTGCGGTTCGAACTTGGGCACATATTCATCAACACCAACCGAGCGGCCCAGATGTTGATTGGAAAGGCTGGACAGCGACGAATGCATGACGACCGGAATACCCGCGAAACGCGGGTCGCTCTTGATGTTCTTGGTCAGGATGTAGCCATCCATTTCGGGCATCTCAATATCCGTCAGGACCAGCCGCACCAGGTCGTTGACCTTGCGCCCGGTGGTCTCGGCGTAGGCCGCAATCTTTTGCAATTCATCCCAGGCCTGACGGCCATTGACGGCGGCAACGAAACTCACGCCCATCGCCTCGAGTGTCTTCTGAATCTGTCCACGCGCCACCGAGGAGTCGTCAGCGAATACGACCGTGATATCTTGGCGATTGACCTGCGGGATATTCTTGAAGAGGAACTGATCGTCGTAATGGGCGGTCTCCGAGAGTACGCGCTCGACATCAAGCATCATGACCAGCCGGTTGTCGGCCAACTCGGTTACGGCTGTCACCAAGCCGCCAAGGTTGGAGGTCAGCATTTCGGGCGGCACCCGCATTTGCGACCAATCCAGTCGCAATATGGTATCGACGGCCTCAACGAGGAACCCCTGCGTATGCCCATTGTATTCGGTGACGATCATGATTTCGCGCGCCGACTCGGGCTGCAGTCCGGCATATTCGGCGAGATCCACCACCGGCACGAGTACGCCGCGCAGCGACACCATGCCCTTGACGGCACTCTGCATATCCGGTGCGGCAGTGATCGGCGGCGTGCGCATGACCTCGCGAACCTTGAAAACATTGATGCCGAAGGTCTCGCGACGGCCGGTACGCGAGTCTATGCCAAGCGAGAATAGAAGGATCTCCAGCTTGTTAGTGCCAGCCAATCGGGTTCTGGCATCGATGTTCTTTAACAATTCGGACATGATCTCGTCTCTCCGGCCGAAGCGGCGAAGCCGCCACCATGCCGCATCAAGGCTAGGATATTACGCTAAATTTCATATTTTGCAGCGCCCGATAGCGCCATAATGAGGCAACTCAGGGGAGACCCACCCAGCATCCGTCTTGCCATCCCGGAAAACCGGATTTCCGAATGTGCGGTCGATTCCGTCTTCCTCCTCGTCATGCTTAATGACTTTCGACCACTTCGTTGTCGGTGAAGAATCGCACGGTATTGGCGGTCGGCCAGACGCATCGACTCACTCAGTGCGGTAACCAATTCTGAAGCCCCCCCCCAGTGCTGTTCTTTGACATAACCAATCATGACGATCAAGTCCTCCGATCAGATGAATTCAACTCATCATCATGCGTGCCGGAACCAAATGCTGCAGATAACTTATTGCGGAACCGTGCAGCCCCTTGCAGACCAAATTGCGGCTGAGACAATAAGTTCACTGCACGCTACGCGGCCGACCAGCGGGGGGGTTATCGTCCGGTCAAGGGGAATGGCCCAAATCGTCCCTGGCCGGCAACACGTTCAGGGTCGCTGCGTATGTCGAGCCGCAAATGAGACGACCAAGGCCGCTACATCGCGGCCAGACAACGATTGTCGCATGCTGCTGGCGTCGATCGCGATAGCGGATTCCTGAAGCAGAAACCCGCTGACAGGATCAAGTTATCGAGAAGAGCTTGCCAAAATTAGCGATGTCGAGCACTTGGCGAACGCTGCCGCGGCAGTTGGCCAGGGAGACGCTCTTGCTGGCAGTGCGGGCGCGATCGCGGAGCATCAACAGCATACCCAACGCCGAACTGTCAAGGTATTCGACAGCGCCCAAATCGACCTGAATTTCCTGAACGCCTTCAGTCTTGAGCGCGGCATCGGATGAATCCCTGAATTCGCGGTGCGTATTGAAATCAAAGCGTCCCTCAAGCCGAATGACGACTTTGCCGGATTGCGCAGAAAAGCTGGCTTGCATCAGTGTTCTCCTAGGTCAATCGACTGCCGATCAAGACAATATGATAACTGATAACGTGGAAAAAAATCCCGATCAGTCCATCTTGCGTAACCGCGCCAAAATCTTTTCGGCAATCCGCGGCAACGCGGCGACTTCATCGACCGCACCAACCAGTGCGGCTTCGCGCGGCATGCCATACACCACGCAACTCTCCTGATCCTGACCGATATTCCAGGCTCCGGCGTTATGCATCGCCAACATCCCTTGGGCGCCGTCTTTGCCCATTCCGGTCAAGATCACGCCAATGGCATGACGGCCGATTTGCTCGGCCACGGAATTGAAAAGGACATCGACGGCCGGGCGGTGCCGGTTTACGGGTTCGCTACGCAGCAACTCGGTCATATAGGCGCCGCCGCTCTTTCTCACCACCAGATGCGAGTGACCGGGCGCCAGGTAGGCATGTCCGGGCAGCAACTTCTCGCCGCCTTTTGCCTCGACCACGGTGAGTCGGCTCAGGCTGTCGAGGCGCTTGGCGAACGAAGGCGTAAAGCTTTCCGGCATGTGCTGAACCATGACCACCGGTGGCACATCTTCGGGAAGGCCGGCAAGTACGTCCTTGATCGCCTCGGTGCCACCGGTAGAGGCGCCGATGGCCACCACCTTGTTGCCCAGCGCGGCCGCCGACATCCCGCTCCGGGTTTGTCGACTCGACTCCGCGGGGCGACCGACCGTCACTGGCGGTGCTGTCCGCAGTCTTGCCGCATAAGCGGTGCGAATCTTTTCCCGAATGTCTTCAGCATAGGACTGCAAGCCGCCGAGCGCATCGCTGCGCGGCTTGGCTATGAAGTCGACAGCGCCGAGTTCGAGTGCCTGCAGCGTGACTTCCGAGCCACGCTCGGTCAGCGAAGAGATCATGACCACCGGCATCGGTCTGAGGCGCATGACACGACCGAGAAATTCCAGGCCGTCCATTTTCGGCATCTCGATATCCAGCGTCATGACGTCGGGATTGAGGGTCTTGATCATTTCCCGTGCGGCCAGTGCATCGGGCGCGCTGCCGACCACTTCCAGGCCCGGATCGCCGCGGATGATCTCGGCGAGCACCGCACGCA
>CAISUK010000442.1 GCA_903888645.1 uncultured Pseudomonadota bacterium
CACCACGACATCCGCGCCGTCGGCCGGAGGGTCAGGCGTGTAGGGGGCGAATTCTGTGTGGAGGTCGGACAAGATGTGAATGCGCATGGTGTCTCCGAAGCGTTGCTGCATGTTTCTCGTAAAACCGAAGTCATGGCAGAAGGGCACTGGGTGGCAATGCGCTTGTGCCATGACTCCGGCGACTCCTTGACGGCTTTGGCCAGTGACTGCCTGGCTTGCCGGCGTAGTGACTTGGCCGGTTTTTCGTGGGTGCCGGCCTTGCGGAACTTGGCGAGGGCCACGAAGGGATTTCGCGGCTTGATCTTGGGTTTCATGGGGATGACTCCTTTGAACGATGGTTGAACCAAAAGCACAAAGCCCGGATTCCTTGCGGATATCCGGGCTTCGGCGCTGAAGCTTGCTTGGGAACGACAGGCTTACGCTCTCTGCCGCTCTCCCCGGATTGTTCCTGTGACCACATGCCACGCATCACCCGTTAGCGATCGGGAAATGATCGAGGCACACGACACCGCTTCGGCGATCGCCGGTGCGCAGTGGGTCGTGGAAATGGTGAAGGAAGTGGACATCGTGATGCTCGGTGACTTGACTGGAACTAAGTATGGGCAATCGCTCCAGCGGGGTCAATCAGGTCATGGATATTGCCAGCTGGGATCGGTCATTTTGTGACACTTTCGCCACTCACAAAAAGTACGTCCCACAGGTAAAAATATGGCACCAATGAATCCACAGTTGTTAAGGGAGCATGTCCGCCAGAACATCGGGGCGCTCGCCTCAGATGGCCGTCGATGCCTCGGGATAAAACTCTGGCAGCAGAAACTGCAGTGCATCAAGCGGAAACGCGATTTGCACCGGCGAGGTATGCCCTTTGGAGGTTACTAACCCGGTTTCGATCAGCCGGGACAACAGGGACCGCGCGGTACGCTCGTCCAGCCCTGTCAGCTGCTGGAATTCTCCACGTGGCATTGGCCCGGCAAGGAACAGATGAAATTGCGGGAGCGCAGCTTCGGCGCGGATACAGCTCCCGAAACTGCGAATCTCAATGTGGCGTCAGGAAGGCAATTGCAGCAGATCAGTTCATTGCACTCATATCATGTCCATCTTTGACAATATTGGATACAATCTGCGTGAGCGATTGCCACTCTCAACGCAAGGAGTCTCACATGGGCATGAACATCAATCTCACACCGCATCTCGAGGGCATGGTGCGACAAAAGGTCGATTCGGGGCTTTACACGTCCGCCAGCGAGGTGGTTCGTGAAGCGTTGCGTCTCATGGATGAGCAGGACAACTTGCGTGCCGCAAAGCTGGAGCAGCTGCGTCAAGACATCCGCGCCGGACTGAACAGCGGCCAGGCAGCAGACTGGAATCCCGATCAGGTCAAACGTGAGGGGCGTGCGAAGCGTCAAGCCAACTCAGGCTCCAGCAAGTCATAACATGGTGCGGATTGTTCGTCGGCCGCTTGCCGGCGCCGACATTGCCGATATTTGGGACTTCATTGCTGAAGGCAGCATCACTCAAGCGGATGCGTGGGTTGATCGTCTCGACGGGAAACTGCGACTGCTGGCGACCCAGCCGTTGATGGGGCGATCGCGCGATGAACTATCGCCCGGCTTGCGCAGTCAGCCTTTCGGCCGATACGTCATTTTCTACGAACCAATAACGGACGGCATCGACATCGTTCGCGTCATCCATTCTGCGCGAGATGTTGATGCGGTGTTCGATCCTTATTCTGACTTACCTGAGCATTGAGCGAAGGCCTATTCTGTTTTCTATTCGCAGGGGCCTGAAAAGGCATGCTGGCCGTCAAAGTGGGGATATGTTCATATCGCCGTGGGGTCGCCAGTAACATCGCAGCAAAATGTCTTTGACCAAAACGATCTCCCCGCTGAGCCCCAGGCCCCGCGGGGTTTTTCGTTTCTGGCTGTTGACCTCGGTCCCACGCAAACGTCATTTTGGCGATTTTTCGCGTCTTACGGGGCCTTTTTCTCGAAACGTGCTGACCTCGGGGTTTAGGTTCTCTCCTAGAAATATCAATTAATTTCAATAAGATATTTTAAAGGCCCAACTGAGTTTGCGATTGCAATTTGTGGGAGACAAAAGGGATGTCAGCATAAAATCTTGGGCTGACCGACGGGCTGCC
>CAISUK010000443.1 GCA_903888645.1 uncultured Pseudomonadota bacterium
GCCCGGCTTGACGAAGAGCGGCAGGCCGAGCCGCGACTCAATCGCATCGAAGTCGCTGCACTCGTCGAGCAATTCGTACTCGGGGACGGGAAGGCCGGCGGCGGACAACACCAGCTTCGAGCGCCACTTGTCCATGGCCAAGGCTGACGCCATCACACCGCTGCCGGTATACGGTATTCCCATCAACTCGAGAGCTCCTTGCACGGTGCCATCCTCGCCATGGCGGCCATGCAGGATGACAAAGGCACGCGCAAAACCTTCATTGCGCAACTCCCAGATTGGTCTGGCTGCCGGGTCGAACGCATGCGCGTCGATGCCTTTCTCCTGCAGCGCGGCGAGCACGGCTTTTCCCGAGATCAACGAGATTTCCCGTTCTGCCGACGTGCCACCCATCAGCACCGCCACCTTGCCAAAATCCTCCATCAGGCGATGGCTCCCGCGGGCAGATGTTCACCGACGATGCGTACTTCCCTGACCAATTTCACAGCGAATTTTTCCTCGACGTTTGCCTGCATGAGGCCGATCAGACTTTCTATATCAGCGGCGCATGCTTTACCGTCGCGATTAACGATGAAATTTGCATGCTTTTCTGAAATGGTGGCGCCACCGATGGCGGTTCCCTTGAGTCCCGCAGCTTCGATCAGACGTGCCGCATGGTCTCCCGGTGGGTTGCGGAATACCGATCCGGCATTCGGCAACTGCAGCGGTTGGGTCGCCAGACGCTGCTCGAGCAGTGCGCGGATACGATCCCGCGCGGCGGCGCCATCGCCAGGCGGGAAGCGCAGCCAGGCGCCGGCGAAGATTTCGTCGCTACCCGTTTTGAGACCGGCACGGCGATAGCCAATGGCGAAGTCAGCCGGCGTGCGCTCGACGCGCCGCCCATGACGATCAAGCATGAGTACCCGTTCGACATGATTCCAGGTTTCGCCGCCATTGCAGCCGGCGTTCATGGCCAGGGCGCCGCCCAGCGTGCCGGGCACACCGGCGAGAAACTCGGCATCGCTCAAGCCAAGATCCGCGGCGAACCGCGCCAATTTGGGGCTGGCGACGCCGGCCTCGGCGTAGATGGTGCCATCCGCTTCCTGGCGCAATGTCTTCAGGGCCGCATGCGTGAATATGGCCGTACCCGAAAAACCGCCGTCGCGGACCAGCAGATTCGATCCCTGGCCGATCATCAATAGCGGTTCGTCATGGCGCAATGTGGCAAGAAAGGCGGCCAGGTCGTCAAGATCGAGGGGAAAGTAGGCGCAAGCCACCGGCCCACCGGCCCGCCATGAAACGTGCGCAGCAGTTGGCTCGTTTTCGCGCAGACTGCCGCGCCAGCTGGGTTCGGTCATGGCATTCCTTTGTTGAGTGTTTGCAAGAGCGGCAAGTGCAGCAAGGTCGGCAGCGGCCGCATCAAGATATGTCGTTTGGCTTCGGCGCAGCTGGTAATCATCAATGGCCTCCCGCCAGAGTTCCTGGAACCGTGCCGATGGAGCCCGCTCCCATGGTGATGACCACATCGCCATCCTGGGCCATCCCGAGGATGCTTTTCGCCATCGTGCCGATTTCCTCGACAAACACCGGTTCGATCCAGCCGGCGACTCGCAGTGCGCGTGCCAGAGAGCGGCCGTCGGCGGCGACAATGGGTGCTTCGCCGGCCGCATAAACCTCGCTCAGCAGCAGCCCGTCGACGCTTGACAGCACCTTGACGAAATCCTCGAAGCAGTCGCGGGTCCGCGAGTAGCGATGCGGCTGGAAAGCCAGCAGCAAGCGGCGGCCGGGGAAGGCACCGCGCGCCGCTGCAATGGTTGCCGCCATTTCGACAGGATGGTGGCCGTAATCGTCGACCAGCGTGAATTGCCCGCCGCCCGGCAGCGCCATCTCTCCATAGCGCTGGAAGCGACGGCCGACGCCCTTGAACTCCGCCAGCGCCTTGACGATGGCCGCATCGGCGACGCCGAGTTCGGTGGCGACGGCGATGGCTGCCAGCGCATTGAGGACGTTGTGCCGGCCCGGCAGGTTCAGCGTGACTTCCAGACTCGAGGTCACGCCATTGATCCGCACCGCGGTAAAGTGCATGCGGCCGGCATCGGCACGCACGTCCTTGGCATGGATATTGGATCGCTCGTCGAAACCGTAGGTGACGATCTGTTTGGAAACTTGCGGAATGATTTCGCGCACGTTCGGATCGTCGGCGCAGAGCACGGCAACGCCATAGAACGGAAGGCGTTGCAGGAATTCGACGAAGGCCTGTTTGAGGCGGCCGAAGTCGTGCCCGTAGGTATCCATGTGGTCGGCGTCAATGTTGGTGACGACCGAGACCACTGGCGACAAATAGAGAAACGAGGCATCGGATTCGTCGGCCTCGGCGACCAGGAAATCGCCACTGCCGAGGCGCGCGTTGGCGCCGGCAGCATTGAGCCGGCCGCCGATGACGAAGGTTGGATCGAGGCCGCCTTCGCCCAGCACCGAAGCGATCAGGCTGGTCGTTGTTGTCTTGCCGTGGGTGCCGGCGATCGCCACGCCTTGCTTGATACGCATCAGCTCGGCGAGCATCTGCGCCCGTGGCACCACCGGCACATGGCGGGCGCGGGCGGCGCCGACTTCCGGGTTGTCTTCGTGCACCGCGGTTGATACGACGACGGCATCGGCGTCCGCCACATTGGCGGCGTCATGGCCGTATTGGATGCGCACGCCCAGCGATGCCAGGCGCCGCGTTGCGGCGTTTTCGGCGAGGTCGGAGCCGCTGACATCGAAGCCCTGGTTAAAAAGCACTTCGGCAATGCCGCTCATGCCGGAGCCGCCAATACCGACAAAATGGATACGCTTGACTTTGTGTTTCATGAGAATTTCCTCAGCGGCACGTCGGGTTTCATTTTGCGAGCCCCATGCACAGTTGCGCGGCAATCGCGGTCGCCTCGGGTTTGGCCAGGGCACGGGCCTGTTCGGCCATCTGCAGCAACTGCCGGCGCGTCAGCGTGCGCATTTCGGCGAGTCGTTCCGGCGTCAACTCGCTTTGCGGCAAGAGGATGGCGGCACCCGCCGCGGTGAGATAGTGGGCATTGCTGGTCTGGTGGTCGTCGACCGCATGCGGAAAGGGCACCAGAATGCTCGCCACTCCGGCGGCAGCCAGTTCGGCAATCGTCAAGGCGCCGGCACGGCAAATGACCACGTCCGCCCAGCCGTAAGCTATTGACATGTCCTCGATGAAAGGCACCAACTTGGCCGTCACGCCGGCTTGCGCATAGGCGGTCTCGAGCGCCGCCAGATGCTTCTCGCCGGCCTGGTGCAGTACTTCTGGGCGTTCTTCGTGCGGTATCAGCGCCAGCATCGCCGGGATCGTCTGGTTTAGTGCCTGGGCGCCCAAGCTGCCACCGACGACCAGCAAACGCAGTGGCCCGCTGCGCTCGGCATAGCGTTCGGCAGGCGGCGCCAGCGCAGCGATCTCATGACGAACGGGATTGCCGCACCAGGTTGTCTTTTTCTTCTCCAGCACCCGCGGAAAGCCCGTCATGACCAGGTCGGCGACACCCGCCAAGACCTTGTTGGCCAGCCCCGCCACCGAGTTTTGCTCATGCACTGCCAGCGGAATGCCGCGCAATGCCGCCATCATGCCGCCGGGAAAACTCACGTAGCCGCCCATGCCGAGAACGACGTCGGGGCTGAGTCGGCCGAGCTCCTGCCATGATTGGCGGAAGCCGCGCAACAAGTTGAGCGGCAGCAGCAACTTGCGCAGCAGGCCCTTGCCGCGCAAAGCGACAAAGCGGACCGGTGCCATCTCGAAGCCATGCGCCGGAACCAGCCGTGCTTCCATGCCTTCGGGATTGCCCATCCAGATGACGCGCCAGCCGGCGGCCTTGACTGCAACGGCGATGGCCAGCCCGGGGAAGATATGGCCGCCGGTGCCGCCAGCCATGATCAGCAGCGTATGCGTCATTTGTGGTTCACAGCCGGTTTCCCCGCATCATCTGCCGATTCTCGTAGTCGACGCGCAGCAAGATGGCCAGCGCCACGCAGTTGGCGACGATGCCCGAGCCGCCGAAGCTCATCAACGGCAGGGTCAGTCCTTTGGTCGGCAGCATCCCCATATTGACGCCCATATTGATGAAGGCCTGGCAGCCGATCCAGATGCCGATGCCCTGGGCGACCAGGCTGGCATAGAGTCGATCGAGCGTCAGTGCCTGGCGGCCGATGACGTAAGCCCTTTGTACCAGCAGGGCGAACAGGCAAACGACGACGACGATGCCGATAAAGCCTAGTTCCTCGCCGATCACCGCCAGCAGAAAGTCGGTATGCGCTTCGGGCAGGTAGAACAACTTCTCGACGCTGGCACCGAGTCCGACCCCGAACCACTCGCCGCGGCCGAAGGCGATTAACGCGTGCGAAAGTTGATAGCCCTTGCCGTAGGCATCCTGCCAGGGATCCATGAAACCGAGGATACGCTGGTAGCGATACTCGGACGATGCCACCAGCGCGACGAAGGCCAGACAGAGCAGCAAGAGCAGGGCGCCGAACATCGGCGCATTGATGCCGCCGAGAAAAAGTATGCCCATGGCGATGGCGACGATGACAACGAAAGCGCCGAAATCCGGTTCGCGGAGCAACAGGAAACCGACCAGCATCATAACGATGGCCATCGGCACGAAGCCGCGCCGGAACGAGCCCATGTCGCCGAGTTTGCGGGTCGTGTAATCGGCCGCATAGAGCACGGCAAACAGCTTCATGAGTTCCGACGGCTGCAGATTCACCCACCCCAGAGGTAGCCAGCGTTGGGCACCATTCACCGAGCGGCCGACGTGGGGCAGAATCACGACAATCAGCAGCGCCACCCCGCCGAGGAATAGCCAAGGCGCCGCCTGCTGCCAGACACGCAGCGGGATCTGGAAGGCGACGGTGCCGACGACAATGCCGATGGCCAGGAATACGCCGTGGCGAATCAGGAAATAGGCAGGCTGGTGGCCAGTGAACTGGCTGCCCTCGGCCGTCGCAATC
The DNA here is from genome assembly GCA_903888645.1 of uncultured Pseudomonadota bacterium. Lineage (GTDB taxonomy): Bacteria > Pseudomonadota > Gammaproteobacteria > Burkholderiales > Rhodocyclaceae > CAISUK01. The sequence continues at coordinate 4,978 of CAISUK010000443.1, forward strand.
GACGCCGAATAGACCATGACCAGGCCGAATAGCAATAGCGCAATTGCCGACCAGAGCAGCAGCGAATCAAGTTCAGCCGGCTCGGCACGCTGGCTGGTGTAACGACGCTGGACGATGACGCTCATGGCGCGCACCCTGTGTCGCCCGATTCTATTGTCGACGTACTTTCCGACTGCAGCCGGTGCACGGCAGCGGTGAAAGCTTCGGCACGATGCACGTAGTTGCGATACATGTCCCAACTGGCGCAGGCCGGTGACAGCAACACGGCATCGCCAGGTTGCGCTTGCCTGGCGCAGGCACGCACCGCCGCCTCCATGTCCTGAGCATGTAGCAACGGCACGCCGCTGTCGGCGAGTGCCTGCTCGATCAGCCGTGCGTCGCGGCCGATCAGCGCCACGGCGCGGGCATGGCGGCAGACCGCCTGGCGCAGTGGCGTGAAGTCCTGGCCCTTGCCGTCACCGCCGAGGATTATCGCCACCTTGCGCCCCAAGCCCTCGAGGGCAGCGACGGTGGCGCCGACGTTGGTGCCCTTGGAGTCGTCGTAGTAGGTGACACCACCGAACTCGACTACCTTCTCGACCCGGTGCGGCAGACCGCGAAAGCTGCGCAACCCGTCGAGTAGCGCTGCAGTTTCGATGCCTGCGGCGTTGCAAAGTGCCAGCGCCGCCATGGCGTTTGCCGCGTTGTGCAACCCGGCAATCGGCAATTGCGATAGCGGCAGCAGGGTGCGATCACCCTGCACCAGCCACGGCTCGCCGCGACCATCGCTACCATTGGCAAGCAGGCCGAAATCTTCTGTCATCGCTGGCGCATCGATGCCGAAGCTGATCAGGCGACGGCCGGCCAGGGCCATTTTGCGCACGCGCCGATCTTGACGGTTCAGTATCTGCGCGCCTTTGCCATGGAAAACTCGGGCCTTGACAAAAGCATATTCGTCGAGGTTCTCGTAGCGATCGAGGTGATCGTCGCTGATGTTCAGAATCGTGGCGGCTTCGGCGGCGAGGGAGTTCAGCGTTTCCAGTTGGAAAGAAGACAATTCGAGTACCCAGATGCGCGGCAGTCGCCCGGCATTGAGGCGGGCCATCAACGCATCAAGTGCCGCCGGGGAAATGTTGCCGGCGACCTCGGTATCGATGCCGGCGGTCCGGCAGAGATGGCCGACCAGCGCCGTCGTCGTGGTTTTGCCGTTGGTACCGGTAATGGCGATTACCTGAGTTGTATTGCGTACTCCCAGATCTTGTAGCGCCCAGGCGAACAATTCGATTTCGCCGACCACCGGGATCGCCTCTGCGCGGGCGTGCAAGAGCACCATCAGCCCACCCGACAGCCCCGGTGAAAGAGCCACGATGTCGATACCGCCAAGTAGGGATTTGTCGAACTCGCCGGGGATGAATTCGGCCGCCGGAATTTCGCGGTGCAAAGCTGCCAGAAATGGCGGCTCGCGGCGCGTGTCGGCGACCCGCAACCGCGCTCCCTGCCTGGCGCACCAGCGGGCCATCGCCAGGCCAGATTCGCCGAGGCCGAAGATCAGGATGTGCTTGCCGTTCAAAAGCATATTTTCACCGCAGAGGACGCAGAGGAAGCAGAGAGAGTCAAAGAAAACGGTTGGTTTTCTCTGCGCTCTCTGCGTCCTGTGCGGTAAAGGTCTTTCATCGTATTTTCAGTGTCGACAAACCGAACAGCACCAGCATGATGGTGATGATCCAGAAGCGGACGACCACTTGCGTTTCCTTCCAGCCGCCCAGTTCATAGTGGTGATGCAGCGGCGCCATGCGGAAGACGCGCTTGCCGCCCGACCACTTGAAGTAGAGCACCTGGATCATGACCGACAGCGTTTCCGCGACGAAAACGCCGCCCATGATGAAGAGCACAATTTCCTGGCGCACGATGACAGCGATGGTTCCCAGCGCAGCACCAAGGGACAGCGCGCCGACATCGCCCATGAAGACTTCGGCCGGGTAGGCATTGAAC
>CAISUK010000444.1 GCA_903888645.1 uncultured Pseudomonadota bacterium
GCCACTGAGAACGCTGCTGGCTGAGAATTTCCAGATTATCGGAAATAAAAAGCCGAAAATCGCTATCGCTTAGGTATAATTCCATTCAACGCTGTGGTCTTAGGGTAACTACATAAATACGAAATGCCTCTCTTAGTGACTTGCAAAACTGTGCTTCATCAGAATCTTGTTTATCCAATGCCGAGAATAAAGAATAGCTTGACTAATGCCTTCTTTCCATCGCGCTTTCGCAAACTGATCCGAGAGTTTCTTACACTCGAAGGCCACAAGCGGGATGTCACCTGCACCCTTTACATAACACTCCGGTCTAAAGATCTCGCCAAAGAGTCTGGCTGTGTGAATTTCTCTATTTTCAACCTCAACGCTTTGTCTTAGAACGTTAATTAATTGGTCGTTAAAATAAGTTTCTCCTTTCTTCTTATGCTGCATAAATATTTGATAACCGCGCGCTATCTTCAGGACGGAATTTAGCACAAGCTGTTCCTTGGGGCCAATGCGTTTTCTCATTGTATTTCGATCACAAATGATTGATGCCTAAAGTGTATAGGTTGCACTAAAGCGAAAAGGGCTAGACTCAAATATTTTCACCAACCGCAAAAGCGAATTGGATATTCGACAAATCTTACCTCAATTCTTCTTTGCCATCCTGACAAGTCACCCATCTTCAAATCCCCTTCACACTCACCTCCAGTACCTGGCTCCAATTCCCTACCCGCTGATCGCGGACGCGACAAATGGCGCGATATTTCCATAGCACCACACTCCCGGATGGCGGCAAAGGGGTCGTGTCGATATGATTGGGCGTCATGTCGATGGTGAGCAGGGCAAAACGGCCCTCACCGTGATCGGCCTCGAGCTCCAGTGAATCCATGCCTTGCATGGACCAGAGGACGCGCGGTTGTCCGCCTTGGAAATCGACGTTGAGGACCGGCTGCATGGTGGCCGGGTCCACGGCTACACTCCTTGCCGGGATGATGTTCAGGGCCTTGCCGATGGCTTCGGTGTAGTTCTTGTGGATGCGGATGCGGGTGATCAGTCTGGACAGGTAACCGACCACATCGAGAAAGGGCTCGCCCGGGGGTGGCGTGAGGATGGGGAACGAGGGGACCGTGGCCTTACCCATCGGCGCGCCGTCGCGTACGGCATTCTTAAAGGCAACCGTGGCCTCACCGCCGGCCTTGAAGGCGGATTGCAGGTCCACCGCATATTTGAGCCAGGCCGTTGCCCTGTCCAGTTCGGACAGATCGTCCGCGCCGAATCCCAGCCCCGCGGCATAGGCCGATAACGTGGTGTCGATATGCTGGAGCAGGGCCAGCTTGCCCGTATCGGTACGAGGGATGACCGTTGAATTTGGCATGATGCGCCCCTTTTCCGTGCACGAAAAATTGATATCAACCGCAGGGTTGACATATTCTCGCGATGATGTTAATTAGGATGCAAGAACTTTTTGCAACCGTGGGAGCGGCTTCAGCCGCGACGAGGCCATGGCCGCTTGCGAGGCCGGGTCGCGGCTGAAGCCGCTCCCACGGGGCGTGGGCTGACTTTCATGCCACAGTCTGGGAACTTCCTCCCGGGCTCTGGTAGCGGGTTCCGCCGGTGTCGGCGACGGTACCCAGTCCTAAGGGGGCGTTCCAATCGCGATCGATCAGGCATTCCGGGGGGTGTGAAGACTTCCCGTAGCGCTCTGATGCACGTCCCATGTGTCCTTCCGGCAAGCCTGCATGAATTCCGAATGCGGTTCCGGTAGCGTGGGAGCCCCGCGTCCTTGGCGAACGGGAGGGGCGATGTTGTCGCTGGCCGGGCGGGCAGGCGACACCAAGC
>CAISUK010000445.1 GCA_903888645.1 uncultured Pseudomonadota bacterium
TCGACGATCAGCTTGACCTCGTGCAGGCACTCGAAATAAGCCATTTCCGGGGCGTAGCCAGCTTCTGTGAGGGTCTCGTAACCGGCCTTGATCAGTTCCACCAGACCGCCGCACAGAACAGCCTGTTCGCCGAACAAGTCAGTCTCGGTCTCTTCGCGAAAGTTGGTTTCGATGACGCCACCCTTGGTGCCGCCATTAGCCGCGGCGTATGACAGAGCAATGTCCTTGGCCTTCCCAGACTTGTCCTGATAGACGGCTATCAGCGAAGGTACGCCACCGCCACGCAGATATTCAGAGCGGACGGTATGGCCGGGACCTTTAGGCGCGATCATGATGACATCGACGTCGTCGCGCGGGACTACCTGGTTGTAATGGATGTTGAAGCCATGAGCGAATGCCAGCGCGGCGCCCTTCTTCAGATTCGGCGCGATTTCGGCGTTATAAACCTGCGGGATGTTTTCGTCGGGTAGCAGAATCATGACGACATCGGCATCCTTGACGGCCTTGACGATTTCCTCGACCTTGAGGCCGGCTTTCTTGGCCTTGTCCCAGGATGCGCCGCCCTTGCGCAAGGCCACGGTGACCTTGACGCCGGAGTCCTTGAGATTCTGGGCATGGGCATGGCCTTGCGAGCCGTAGCCGACGATGGTGACTTTCCGGCCCTTGATCAGGGAGAGGTCGGCGTCCTTGTCATAATAGACCTTCATGGTGAGTCCTTTCTATGCGGAGGTGGTGCAATACGCGAGACACTAGACACTAGGAACGGGCATGGGAACAGGTTTGCACCCGATCCAGCGGTGATCGCGCCTTGCTAAACTTTCAGGATTCTGTCGCCGCGACCAATTCCACAAACGCCGGTGCGCACGGTTTCAATAATCAACGTGCTCCCGATCGCTTCGAGGAAAGCATCGAGCTTGGCTGTATTGCCAGTCAATTCCATCACGTAGGTTGACTCGGTGACATCGATGATGCGCCCGCGAAAGATGTCAGCGATTCGTTTCATTTCTTCGCGGTCCTTGCCGGTCGCGCGCACCTTGACCAGCATCAGTTCGCGCTCGACATGGGCGGCTTCGGAAAGGTCGACAACCTTGACCACCTCGATCAACTTGTTCAGTTGCTTGGTGATCTGCTCGATGATGTCGTCGGAACCGACGCTGACGATGGTCATGCGCGACAGCGATGGGTCTTCCGTCGGCGCCACAGTCAACGATTCAATATTGAAAGCGCGCGCCGAAAACAGGCCTGATACCCTCGACAGCGCACCGGATTCGTTTTCCAGCAAAATTGAAATGATATGTCGCATGATTCGATTTTCTTACAAGTCTTCGGCCAGAATCATCTCGGACAAACCTTTGCCCGCGGCGATCATTGGATAGACGTTGGCAGTCTGGTCGGTCTGGAAATCGAGGAAAACAAGATCGTTCTTGTGCTTGACGAAGGCCTCGCGCAACGCCGGCTCCACATCGGCCGGACGATCAATACGAATACCCACGTGACCATAGGCTTCAGCCAATTTGACGAAGTCCGGGAGCGCGTCGACATAGGATTCCGCATAACGGTTGCCGTGGAACATTTCCTGCCACTGCCGCACCATGCCGAGATAGCGATTATTTAGA
>CAISUK010000446.1 GCA_903888645.1 uncultured Pseudomonadota bacterium
CCAAGCGCGGCGGCGGGTCAGTCCTACTCGATAAAGAAATAAACTGACGACACCAGCCCTTTGTCGCCAAAATGCACATCACATTTGTGCGGGCCGAAATACCCTTCATCAATGACGACTGCGTGGTCGGCGGCAAGCAACGAAAAGTTGTAGTCGTGCGCGGCGACCTGCGACTGCACCGCTGCGACTGACGCGCCGACCGGCAGTTGCTCGCAGAATCCCTTCATTTCCTTCTTTGCAAGCATGGCCGGAACAAAGGTAACGATCACGATGACAAGAATCAAACTGCCATAAGCCTTGTGGATCCATTTACCCGGCATGAACACTGCCATATTCAAGTCCTCACAGTTAAGCGCTTGCCGCGGCTGTGGCTCCGCGCAAAAACAGAAGGGGCCGAGTTCCACGAATCTCGGCCCCTTTGTCGGATAACCGACAACAGCAATTACCTAAGTCTTACTTCGCTACCGGAGCAGTTGCCTCAGGCGCAGCGGGCGCCGGAGCAGCGTGCTTAGCTTTCGCGCCGCCATTGAAGAAGCCCGGGAACCAAGTTGTATTGTTCAGAATCGACAAGTGAACAAGCAACGACGTTACAACAACAGCAAGCAGAAAAATCGGAACACCGATGCTGGGATTGACAGCCAGCCAAATTTTACCCTGGTTCATGTTCTGTTCCCTCTAATTAGTGAAGCCACGGTGACAAGGAAAACGCAAGGATATGCGCAACCACTGCGATCAAGCCAAAGACACGGGTGCCTTCAACCAGATGGCTCTGCAATTCTTCTGCTTCTGCCAGGGTCAAGCCTGACGTCCCAACTTTATCATCTGCCATATTGTTAACTCCTAGAAAGACCTACTACCAATTTCGTGCTGAACCCGCACGAGGGTTATTCGCAGCTGTACAAGCTACAAATTCGAAAAATTCCTGGTCAGCGAACTGGGCGCAGCAAAGGTCAATGATGGCATAACAAAGTCTTACCTCGAGCATGGCTCGTTGGATTGAAGCTGTTTGCGCGACCCCTTCATTCCCATTTCCTCTCGCCTTTTCCTGAATCGACATTAGCGCCACACCGGCAGTTTCATTGGCTTGGCTGGCGATACCCAGTTGGTCGGCTACCCCTCTTGCGAACTTCTGCTGAGTTGGTTTTTTTACCATCCTTCTCATCGTTAGGTGTAATTTTACTGTGACAACTTGATTTGTCAACTGAGGAAGACATCTTTATCGATATTCTTGCGAGCGGTCCAATCGGATGAGCTTGTAGGGGCGCTTTATTGAAGCAGCAGCTCCCGCTGTACGATAAAAATCTTGTCGCTGTGATTCTCGCTGGTTATCCAGATTGGTTCCAGTTGAGGGAAGGCGCGGTCGAAGAGTTCCCTGTTGTGGCCGACTTCGATGGCGAGCAGTCCGCCGGGTTTGAGATACCGTGGCGCATCGGCGAGGATGCGCCGCACGATGTCGAGACCATCGTTTCCGGCAGCCAGGGCGAGCGTTGGTTCGTGACGATATTCCGCGGGCAGGGACGCCATTGCCGCCGTCGTCACGTAGGGCGGGTTCGAAATGATCAAGTCATAGCTGCGCCCTTGCAATCCAGCGAAGAGGTCGGATTCGACGAGTTCGATGCGGGTGCTCAGGTCGTAGTCGTCGACGTTGCGGCGGGCAACGGCCAAGGCGTCTCTGGACAGGTCGACCGCATCGACCTGCGCTGTGGGGAAAGCGTGGGCCAGCAGCACGGCCAGACATCCCGAGCCGGTGCACAAATCGAGCGCGTCGACGACCTGCTGCGCATCCTCGATCCATGGCGCGAATCCGTCATGCAGCAATTCCGCGAAAAACGAGCGTGGCACGATGACGCGCTCATCGACGTAGAAACGGAATTCGCCGAGCCAGGCTTCACGGATAAGATAGGCGGTGGGTATGCGCTTGGCAATGCGCTGCTGCAGGAGGTTGAGGATGGCCAGGCGTTCGTCGCGCGTCAGTCGTGCGTCGGCAAAGGCGTCCAAGCGTTCGCCCGGCAGGTGCAGCGTATGCAGGATCAGCCAGGCGGCTTCGTCATAGGCATTGTCGCAGCCATGGCCGAAGAACAGGCCGGACGACTGGAAACTGCTGACGGCATAGCGCATCCAGTCGCGAACGGTGATCAACTCGTCGAGCAATTCGGCCATGGTCAGGGGATCAAGCGCTCCAGCGCGCCGCGATAGATGCTTGCCAGCAAATCGAGATCGGCGACGGCAACGCATTCATCGACCTTGTGAATGCTCGCGTTGACCGGACCCAATTCGCAAACTTCGGGGCAGATCGCGGCGATGAAACGGCCGTCCGAGGTGCCGCCGGAAGTTGACAGCTCTGGCACCTGGCCGACGACCGCTGACACTGCCTCGGTAAGCGCTTCAACCAGTTTGCCGCGTGGCGTGAGAAAGGGCATGCCGCCCAGCGTCCAGCGGATTTCGTAGTCGAGATTGTACCGGTCGAGTATCTGGTGAACGCGCAATTGCAAGCCTTCGACCGTGCTGGTCGTGGCAAAACGAAAGTTGAACAGGGCTTCCAGCTCGCCCGGGATCACATTGGTTGCCCCGGTCCCCGAATGGATATTGGATATTTGAAACGTGGTCGGCGGAAAATATTCATTGCCCTCATCCCATTGGACTGCGGCGAGTTCGGCCAGCACCGGGGCTACTTCGTGGATGGGGTTTCGGGCGAGTTGCGGGTAGGCGACATGTCCCTGGATACCCTTGACAGTCAGCTTGGCGGACAGCGAGCCGCGCCGTCCGTTCTTGATGGTATCGCCGAGCCGCTGCGTGGCGGTGGGCTCGCCGACGATGCAAAAATCGATGGTCTCATGGCGCGCCTTGAGCTTTTCGATCACGCGCACGGTGCCGTCTACGGCGTCGCCCTCTTCGTCGGAGGTGAGCAGTAGCGCCAGAGAACCGGCATGATTCGGCCGCCTGGCGATGAAGTCCTCGACGGCGACGACAAAGGCGGCCAATGACGATTTCATATCCGCGGTACCGCGCCCGTAAATCAAGCCTTCACGGATGCTGGCGATGAATGGATCGCTTTGCCAGCGCTCGGCGGGGCCGGGTGGAACGACGTCGCTGTGGCCCGCCAGGCAGACCAGCGGCGCCGTGGTGCCGCGTCGCGCCCACAAATTTGCGACGCCATTACTGTCGATCCGCTCCAGCGTGAAGCCGATGTTGGCGAGGCGCTCGCCAATCAGATCGAGGCAGCCCGCATCGTCGGGTGTTACGGAACGGCGCGCGACCAGTTCCTGCAACAGTTCAAGCACGCGCTTGCAGGTCATCACTGATCCATGTTGAGCGTGAACTCATTGAAAGACGTACCGAGCGGACGGGTTCGATCCAACTCAGCATTGGGCAGCTGGCTGCCATTCTGCGCCGGCGCAGCACTGGAATTAGGTTGCGAATTGTTGATGATCCAGGACAGATTGGTTGGGGAATCGGCATGGGCCAGTGCTTCTTCCAGCGAAATGGTGCCGTTGCTGTAAAGTCGGAACAGATCTTGTTCGAAGGTTTGCGATCCGGGCGCAAGCGACTGCGCCATTGCCTCCTTGATCGAATTGATTTCGCCCTTTTCGATCAGTTCAGCGACCAGGCGGGTATTGAGCAGAACCTCCGCGGTCGGAATACGTTTGCCGTCTGGCTTTCTGACTAGCCGCTGCGAAATGATGCAGCGCAGGCTGACCGAAAGATCGAGGAACAGCGCCGGCCGATTTTCCATCGGATAGAAATTGAAGATACGGTTGAGCGCGTGATAACTGTTGTTGGCATGCAGCGTGGCCAGGCAGAGATGGCCGGTCTGGGAATAAGACAGGGCTGCAGTCATGGTATCCCGGTCGCGAATTTCGCCGATCAGGATGCAGTCCGGCGCCTGGCGCATGGCGTTCTTCAGGGCTTCTGACCAGGACGCCGTATCGATGCCTATTTCACGTTGATTGACGATCGAGCGTTTGTGTTTGAAGACATACTCAATGGGATCTTCGACGGTGAGGATGTGCCCGGTGCGATTGATGTTGCGATGGTCGAGCATGGCCGCGATGGTCGTGGATTTGCCTGAACCGGTCGAGCCGACGACCAGAATCAGGCCGCGCTTTTCCATGACGAGCTTGGGCAGGAGATCTGGCATGCCGAGATCTTCGAGCCGCGGAATATCGCTGATGATGTAGCGGACGACGATGCC
>CAISUK010000447.1 GCA_903888645.1 uncultured Pseudomonadota bacterium
GGAATGGTTCAGTTGTTCCGACGCTTGCCAACCGACTCGATGGTCACCTGGAACGCTACGTGATGGCCAGCCAGCGCAATGTGCACGCCGCGGTGACTGGCGCTGCGCCGAGCGCACCTTCGGCCGGCGAGGGCAGACCCGCCATCGAACTCTTCTAAGCGCGCCATGGCCCGTGTTCTGATCGTCACCAATCGCAAGGGCGGTACCGGAAAGACCACGACCGCCGTCAATATTGCCGCCGAACTGGCGGCGAGCGGCGATCGGGTGCTGCTGGTCGATCTCGACACCCAGGGTCATTGCGCCATTGGACTCGGCATTCAAGTCAGCAAGGGCGATCCGACTTTTCATGACCTGTTCGCCTCCGGTCAGCCGCTGCTGCCGGCGCTGCGCGAATCGCGCTGGGAAAATCTCCACCTGATTCCTGCCGACCCGCTGTTCGAACATGGCTCCGGCAGCCGCGACGAATATCTGCTGCGCCGTGCGCTGGCCGACGAAGGCCTGCATGATCGCTACGATACGATCGTCCTCGACACGCCGCCTTCGCTGGATATCCTGCTGCTCAACGCCTTGCACGCCGCCGATCGCGTATTGGTGCCCTTCCTGCCGCATCATCTGGCCGGCGAAGGCGTGCGGCAATTAGCCCGCGTGCTGTTCCGCGTCGCCAGTTCGCGAGCCGACAAGAATTTGCGCGTCATGGGCTTTCTGCCGATCATGTGCGACCCGCGCATCGGCCAGCACCGCACCGTCATGAGCAGCGTCGCGCACCAGTTCGGCAGCTCGCGCATGCTCGGCGGCATCCGCAATGACATTCGCGTTGCCGAATCGTTTGCCGTTGGTCAGCCGGTTCGTTATTACGCGCCGAAAAGCCGTGCCGCCGAAGACTATTACGCGGTAGCGCAGGCGATACGCGAGCGCTGGCAGTAAGCAGACAGGACGGTCGGCATTTCAGCAGAAAAGCCAGGGAATTCAGCTATGACTCCACGCAGCCAACGCCATGCGCAGGTGACATCATGAGAAAAACCGTTCTGGTTATCGATGACGACGATTTGATTGCCATTCAACTGGAAGGCATCCTCGGCGATTTCTTCCATGTCGAACACGCCAGCAGCGGTTCCGCGGGTATCGAGCAGGCGACCGCGTCGCTACCCGACATGATTCTGCTCGATGTGGAAATGCCCGATACCGAGGGTTACACCGTCTGCAGGGCGCTGAAAAGCAGCGCGGCAACAGCGCAACTGCCGGTGATGTTCATTTCGGCGCACGCGGAAACAGCGGACCGTATCGCCGGCTACGATGCCGGTGGCGACGACTACGTCACCAAGCCGTTCGCCCCGGATGAACTGCGCCGCAAGGTCAGCGTCGTCTTGCGCTACCAGCAAAAAAACCGGCAGCTGGCCAGCGAAGTGGAAAGTGCCTCCAAGGTCGCCATGGCGGCAATGGCGAATGCCGGCGATACCGGGCGGATACTAAATTTTCTCCGCGAGATTGTCGGCTTTACCGGCTTCGGCGATATTGCCGAAGCCACCCTGAAGATCGTCGAGGAGTTCGAACTGGATGCCAGCATCCAGCTGCGTGCCAAGAACGGCACCCTGGCACGCAACCACCGTGGTTTCTGTTCTCCGCTGGAGGAATCCGTCTTGTCGACGATGTCCGAGTGCGGTCGCATTGTCGATCTGGGCAGCCGCTCGGCGTTCAACTACCCGCATGTCACGATCATCGCCAACAAGATGCCGCGCGGTAGCCCCGATGACTATGGCCGCGTCAAGGATACGGTGGCCATGATCGCCGAAGCGGTCGATATCCACATGAGTTCGCTGGAACTGATGCTGGAATCCATCAAGCGTGGCGACACCTTGCTCAGCCTGCTCAATCGCAATGCGGCGACCCTGCGTGAAATTGAAAAGCACCACAACAGTCAACGCCAGCAAAGTTCCGACATACTCAACCAGTTGATCAAGGATATCGAAGACTCCTTCTATTTCATGGGTCTGACAGACAATCAGGAACGCCACCTGCAGAACCTTGCCCGCGATGCCGTCGGCAAGGCGCAGGCGCTCTACGATGAATCCATTGAAACCGAGGCCATCATGAAGTCGCTCGGCGACGGACTCGACGCGGCCTTGCAGCAGGAATTCAGTGGCGCAACGGAAGCGACCTCCGAAGACAATCGGATCCAGCTGTTCTGATCCAAACCTTCATGATGCACCGCCACCCGCATCATGAAACCTGCCGAATTGCCCTCCTCCCGGCCTCTCTCCCGCAAGGGTACCGCGTGGAGAAGGGATGAGGGTGAGCAACGCCGGGATGACGAGGAGAGGAACGGGGTAGACGGCTGCCTGTGTCATGATGGATGATCGCGGAAAAGGAGAACGTCATGCAAGCCTATAAGACTTATGCCCGTATCAATCCCTCGGGCGAATTGGCTATCACGAAATTGCCGTTCGCACCCGGAGCGCTGGTCGAAGTTCTCGTTGTCGGGGCAGAGCGCAGCGCTGCGGAGCGCGAGCAGGAATGGGGGAGGTTGATGATGACGGTGCAAGAACTGCCGCAGGCTGCGGCGATCAGCGACACGGATATCGCCGCCGAAATCGATGTGGTACGCGCCGCGCGATGAGGGTCGTCGTCGATACCAACGTTTTGGTGTCGGCAGTGATTCGCGACCGCTTGCCAGAGCGAGTGCTGCGCTGGTGCCTGGGTAACGATTCGGTGCGCTGGCTGGTCTCGCCGGCGATTCTTGCCGAATATCTGGAGGTCATACGCCGGCCGCGTTTCAGTGTTCCGGTGGAACTCATCGATTGGTGGGCGACGCTGCTGACCACCGATACGGTCATGACAGCGCCAGTACCCCTTCCGCATTTTCCTCGCGATCGCAAGGATGCAATATTTCTGGCCTGCGCCGAAGGCCATGGTGCCGATTTCCTGATTACCGGCGATGCCGATTTCAGCGAGGCACGTCAACTCATTCCCGCCGTAAAGATTGTCAGCGTCCGAGAGTTTGCCGAGGTCGCGGGCTTGGAAGGCCGGTTATTGCGTTGAAGAACGATATCCTGTGACCACGGCTGTTCTGAGTCACCCCCTCTCTCCCTGCCTCTCTCCC
>CAISUK010000448.1 GCA_903888645.1 uncultured Pseudomonadota bacterium
ACCGCGTGCCGGGCATCGTCAATCTGGTGCGCCTGATTTCTGTCCCGGACCGCGTCGATCGCCCCGATCTAAAGTACAAACCCTTCCACCCCGGCCTGCCCAGAGTGCTGACCAAGCGCTTCGACATTTTCGCTGCCATCGCCAAGCAGGATATCGTGCTGCACCATCCTTTCCAATCATTCTCGCCGGTGATCCAGCTGTTGCAGCAGGCCGCCGACGATCCGCAGGTTGTCGCCATCAAAATGACCGTCTATCGCACCGGGACCGATTCGGTACTCATGGAGCATCTGCTGCGTGCCGCGCAGAAAGGCAAGGAAGTGACCGTCGTGGTCGAGTTGATGGCGCGCTTCGATGAAGAGGCCAACCTTTCCATTGCCAATCGTCTCGAGGAAGTGGGCGCCCACGTCGTCTACGGCGTTTTCGGCTACAAGACGCACGCCAAGATGCTGATGGTGCTGCGCCGCGAGGAAAATGGCTTCCGCCGCTATATCCATCTCGGCACTGGCAACTACCATCCGCGCACGACGCGGTTCTACACCGACTTCGGGCTGATGACCTGCAATCAGGAAATCGGCGAGGACGTCAGCAACGTCTTCAAGCAGTTGACCGGTCTGGGCAAGGCCACCAGCCTGCACCATCTCTGTCAAGCGCCATTCACCCTCCATTCCACTTTGTTGGCCGCCATCCAGGATGAAACGCGCGCCGGCCGCGAAGGCAAGCCGGGCCGCATCATCGCCAAGATGAATTCGCTGCTTGAACCGGAAATCATCGAAGCGCTCTATCAGGCAAGCCAGGCCGGGATTCAGGTCGACCTGATCGTCCGCGGCGTCTGTGCGCTACGCCCCGGCGTCAAGGGGCTGTCGGAGAACATCCGGGTGCGCTCGGTGGTCGGACGATTCCTCGAACACTCCCGCATTTTCTATTTCCACGCGGGCGGCACCAATCGACTTTATCTTTCGAGTGCTGACTGGATGGAGCGCAATTTCTTCCGGCGCATCGAGGCCGGCTTCCCGATTCTCGATGCAAAAATGAAGAAGCGGATCGTCAAGGAAGGACTCCGGCCCTATCTTGCTGACAATACACAAGCCTGGGAGATGGATTCCAATGGTAACTACCGGCTTAAGCCAACCAGGCGGAGGCGCATTTGCGCCCAGGAAATGCTCCTCGAACATATGGCAAAGCCATAGGAAACCCCTTTTCGCAGGAGATTGGCCATGACCGCTTGTCCCTGCGGCTCCGGACTCGGGTTGGAAGAATGTTGCGGTCCCATCGTTGCCGGCGCGCCCGCACCAACGCCGGAAGCTTTGATGCGTTCGCGCTATACCGCCTATGTACTGCGCGATCTCGATCATGTCGAACGCACCCATGCGCCGGAAATTCGCGGCGATTTCAACCGGGCCGAAGCCGCGCGGGCCACCGGCGAAATCGAGTGGCTCGGGCTGGATGTGCGCCAAGCCAGCGCAAGCGGCGACTCCGGCACCGTGGAATTCGCCATCCGCTTCCGCCGTGCTGGCCAGGAACTGACACAGCACGAAGTGTCGAGCTTCCGTCGCGTAGACGGAAGCTGGCTCTATGCCGGCGGCAAGGTCAGCGGCAAACCGCCGCCGCGCGAGGTCGTCAAGATCGGCCGCAACGAACCTTGCCCCTGCGGGTCCGGCAATAAATACAAGAAATGCTGCGGCGCCTGAGCGGGATCGCACCAATTGGACCGGCGCTTCCAGTGCACAAAATGCGGTAAATGCTGCTTAGGCTGGCTGCCGCTGACGCTCAATGACGCCCTGCTGCACACGGCACGTTTTCCGCTGGCCCTGGTGTGGACGCCAGTACCACAGGGCGTTCGCGCTTTCGCAATGACCGCTCGACTCGGCCTCTCGCTAAGCTTGAACAAGCGCCGGCAAATCGCCGCACTGGTTACGCCAACGGCCTATATCCCGCCGTCGTTTCCGTGCCCGGAGCTGACTGACGACGGTCTCTGCAGCATCCAGGCGAACAAACCTCTGCGTTGCCGAACGATGCCGTTCTATGCCTATCGCGACGAGGCCGACCAAGCCGAACTGCTCGTCCCGCGCAAAGAGTGGGCTTGCGACACGACAGCTGCTGCACCGGTCGTCTATCACAACAAGCAGATCGTCGAGCGCACCGACTTCGACCAGGAGCGCAAAGAGCTTCTCGATCAGGCGCCCATGATGTCGGTCTATGGCGAATACGTGATCAAGTACATGCCCTGGGTCGTCGACAGCCTCGCCGCCATAGTGCAGAAGCCAGGCGGCAATGTCGTCACCAGCCTGTCGTCATTTCTCACTGCGATCAAGCAATTTGACGTGGCGGCAATTGCCGCCCAGCAACTGCCTCTGCTCAATGCCTATGCAGGCAAGACCGCCGACGATTCCGCCCTGGCCGATTACCATCGCAATTACACCGGCTGGGCTACGGAGATGAAATATCTGGCGACGGCCAGTACCTGAGTTGATCGGGCCAGGTTCGTGGAATCGCCAACGTCGTAACTCAAAGTCAAAATTTGGCGGCTCTTAAGCTTCCCATAAGAGTCGGAGTGCATCATGCGCTCCATCAACCAACGGTATGAAACATCCTGATGAATGCCACTCTACTAATGTGCATTGCCTCGCTGTCAGCAAATTTGCGCATTGAATCCCATTTGACCAGCGCGCCGATTAGTGTTTCTTGCCAAGAAAGGAAATTGTGATGCTTTGTCCTGTCTGCAAGACCGTCGGACTTGTCATGGCCGAACGTCAGGGCATCGAGATCGACTATTGCCCGGCGTGCCGGGGCGTCTGGCTCGACCGCGGCGAACTGGACAAAATCATCGAGCGGGCAATTCAGGCCGAGGGAAATGCCACGACGACCCGCACCTCGCCGCCTGCCCACGAGTTGCGGCAACCCCTGCGCGAACCTATGCCGGGCGAATGGATCCACGGCGGTTACCGAGAGCACCACGATAGTTATCGTCGCGATGAGCATGCCTATTCCCAGCAGGGCCATCGCGGCTCCATCTGGAAGGAACTTTTCGACTGAAGCGCCAGTTTCACAGGCGGCCGGTACCCCCAATCTCCACGCCGGTCTGCCCGGAAGGACCCCGCACCCTCCCTTGCGGGGGCCTTCCACCCCTTACGATATCCACGCGCTAATTGCGGTATGGCGATGCGACGCTACTCCCGGACAATCGTCATTTCGCCAACATTATCGGGACGTTCGCCAGCGCACAGACTGAAGGCGCGCTGTCGTGGAAACTGCCTGGCTGGGTCGTCATTCGATGACTGAACACACGGAGAGTTACGAAAATGAAAACGCGAGCTGGATTACTGATTTTCGCTTCAATGCTTATTGTTGGCTTGACAACGTCATCTATCACCGGCTGCAATAAGGCGCCAGTAGCGGCAGGCACACGAGGGAGTCAATCGGCCGGGGCAGAAGTCAGCGACATCGATGTGACAACGAAAGTGAAGACTGCTTTGATCAGCGATGACGCGCTCAAGGGCTTTGACATCGCTGTTGTCACCACCAAGGGCGACGTGCGGCTAACCGGCATCGTCGACAATCAGATCCAGATCGATCGAGCGGATGCTCTCGCCCGAGCCGTCGACGGCGTTCACGCTATTCACGACGAGTTGACACTAAAGAAATAGCGCGATCTTCGTTCAAATGCTGATACTCGAAGGTGTACGCCGCGTGATGCATTACGTCAATACAATGAATACCGATCGCACAAAAGAACGACCGGGATGGTGATATGACTTCACTCACTCTGCTACTCTGGATTGTCGGCGGACTGGTTTTGCAATTGGTCATTTATCTGGGGATCGGCTTTTGGCGTAATTCCCTTGAGTATCGCAACTTGCGCAAACTCACGGCACAATTGGATTTGCCGCTGGAAACTGAAGGCAGCACTCAGAGCGACCAGATCGCCGTTGCGGCATGGCAAGGATTCCGGGCTTTCAAGGTCCACCGAAAAGTCATGGAGGACGCGGCGCAGTCGGTGTGCTCGCTGTACCTCGTGCCGGAAGATGGTGAGCCCTTGCCGACCTTTCTGCCCGGCCAGTTTCTGACCTTCCGCCTCGATGCGCCGACTACCGGTGGGGCTAACGAAAAACCGAGCGGCACTGCCGAACAAATAATTCGCTGCTATTCACTGTCGGATGCGCCCACCCCGGACTATTACCGGATCTCGGTCAAACGGGTATTGCCGCCAACCGGTCGCGATGTTCCGCCAGGACGTTCCTCGTCGTTCATTCATGATCAGGTGGCTAACGGAAGCCGCTTGCAAGTGCGCGCGCCGGCCGGACATTTCCATATCGATCGCAGTATTGTTCCGGTGGTACTGATTGCTGGCGGGATCGGCATCACGCCGCTGTTGAGCATGTTGAATTGGTCTTTGATCGAACAGCCGGGGCGCGAAATCTGGCTGTTCTATGGCGTTCGCAATGCCAGCGAGGCAGTGATGACTGCCCATCTCGAAGCGTTGGCGGCGGCACACTCGAATTTCCATTTGCGTTGTTGCTGGAGCGACGCGCTGCCAGAGGATGTGGCCGGGCGAGACAACACCCGGTGTGGTCGTATCAATGTTGACTTGTTGCGCGTCGAACTACCACTCAAACCTTACCATTTCTATATTTGCGGCCCCACACCGATGATGGCCAGCCTGGTGCCGGCGCTGGGCGATTGGGGGGTATCGGATGCCCGCATCCACTTCGAAGCATTCGGGCCGGCGTCGATCCAACGAAAACAAGAGGCCGCGAACTCTGGAGGCAAACCAGTTGGCAGCCCCGCTCCCAGCGCCGTTGCCACTGCGCCAGGCGCAGAGAGCGAGAATGCCATTGTCGTCACCTTCGCGAAGTCCGGTAAACAGTTGCCATGGCAACCGGCAAAAGGCACGCTGCTTGTATTCGCCGAGGCGAATGGCATATCCGTCGATTCCGGCTGCCGTGCCGGTAGCTGCGGCACCTGCCAGACTACCATCCGGGAGGGCGAAGTCGCCTACCGGCAGCAGCCTGACTACGACCCGGATCCCGGCAGTTGCCTGATCTGCTGCTGCGCGCCCAAGACCAGCGTGACCCTGGAGGCTTAGATGACCAAGTCACTCTGGCGCGAGCACATTCTGCCTTTCGCTATGCTGCTTGGGTTGCTGGCAGCGGCATCGCTGGCCGGCGACTACCTGCTGCACCGCCTGAACCTGGTGTGGATCGGCCGTTATCTGGGCATTCCCGGAACTATCCTGATCGTTGGCTCCCTGATTTATTCGCTGCGCAAACGCAAACACATCAGCAGCGGCAATCCGAAATCGCTGCTGCGCTTCCACGAGTTCATTGCCTGGCTGGGCTCGCTGATGGTGCTGATCCATTCCGGCATCCATTTCAATGCCATCCTGCCCTGGCTGGCAACAGTGGCCATGGGCGTCAATGTCGTCAGCGGGCTGGTCGGAAAGTTGTTGCTGGATCGCTCGCGGCAACATGTACAAGGTCAGCGCGAGCACTTTCAGTTGCGCGGTCTATCGTTACCCGAGGTTGAGAAAGCCGTGTTCTGGGACGCAGTCAGTCTGGATGCCATGACCCAATGGCGGAAAGTGCATATCCCGATCTTCCTCGTATTCGCGGTGCTGTCCCTCGGTCACATCCTCGGCATCTTTCTGTTCTGGGCGTGGGTATGAATACGAGCAGAATCGTCAAGTTACTGATCGCTGCCAACCTGATCGTGCTGACGGTGCTGGTATTCGTCTTCCCGAACCTGATGGTTGGACCGGGCAAACTGATTCCGGGCCACAAATCGCTCGAAGCCGATTGCTTTGCCTGCCACGCAGCGTTCACCGGCGCCGATTCCAGCCGCTGCCTGGTCTGCCACAAATCGGCCGATATCGGCCGGCTGACGACCACTGGTCAGCCCATTAGCAAACCACTCACGTCAGTCGCATTTCACCAACGCTTGATCAGTCTGGAGTGCATTACCTGCCACAGCGACCACGCCGGCGTAAAGCGCTTCCGGCCACAAGGACATTTCAATCATCAGATGTTGCAGCCGGCAATGCGCGATCAATGCCAGGCTTGCCACCAACCACCGCGTGACCCGCTACACCAGCAAATCACCGCCAACTGCAATCAATGCCACAACCAGGAAAAATGGGTGCCTGCAAGTTTCGATCACAAAAAATATTTCGTCCTCGACGGCAATCACAACGCCCGATGCGCCACCTGCCATACGAGCAACGACTTCAGCCGCTATACGTGCTATGGCTGCCATGAGCACACGCCGGAAAACATTCGCCGCAAACATGTCGAAGAAAACATCCGCAATTACACCAATTGCGTCGAGTGCCATCGCAGCGGCAGCGAGCATGAAGGCGGCGGCGAAGGCCAGCGAGGCGGCAGGAAACACGAAGAGGGGGACTGAGTGCTTGCAAGATAGTCAAACCAGCCCGCGCGATTCGCAACCGCTACTGCGCCGCTGCCACCAGCACCATGGCCCCGCCATCGCTCAAACGCTATGCCTGGCCATCCATTGCCACCATCCTGCTCAAGGGCATCGCCTGGCGGCTGACCGGCTCGGTCGAGGTGATCGGGGCGGTCGGCCTGGTCTGGTTGACCGGCTGGCTGGTGCTGGATCCGGTGATTGCATTGCTGGCCGCAGCAAATATCGTCTGGACCGGTTGGCAGCTCATGCAACGCTCGGCTGCCGGACTCATGGACAGTTCTTTGCCTGCCGATAAACTAGCGCAAATCCACACACTAGTAGATCGTTCCAACAAAAACATTACGTAATGGCCCATAATAGTCGTGATGCTTATCTACCTTTTGGGAGCGATCATGACGACGAAGAGCGGGCGTGCTGCACTGGTACTGACGGAGGAGAACAGAGCCAAGTTGAGCGAACTGGCGGCATCGCGTACGGCACCGACTCGGGAGGTTGAGCGAGCGGCGGTTCTGCTGAAGTACGCCGAGGGACTGTCGATCACGGAGATAAAACGGCAACTGGGCGTCAGTCGGCCGATGATCTACAAGTGCGTCGATAAGGCCTTGGCGGCGGGCGTACAGCAGGGACTCAAAGATACTTACCATCGGCCGCATGAACCCGAGATCACGGAAGCGGCGAAGGCTTGGGTAGTCAGTCTGGCCTGCGCAAAGCCGAAGGATCTGGGACTGGCGGCGGAGTTGTGGAGCATCTCCGCGTTGGCGCGCTATGTGTCGCAACATGCGGAAGCGTCTGGATTTTCGCGTCTTGCCCACGCAGGCAAAAGCACCGTCTGGCGCATCCTGGACGAGAACGATCTCAAGCCGCACAAGATCAGCTACTACCTGGAGAAGCGGGATCCTGACTTTGATCGCAAGATGCATGAGGTACTGATGGTCTATCG
>CAISUK010000449.1 GCA_903888645.1 uncultured Pseudomonadota bacterium
CCAGTGTGCCTTCGTGGTAGCGGTGCAGATAGACCAGCGCCTGGAATGCGCCTTGTTTTCCGCTTGAGAAGAGCCAGTAGATCGGGCGCTTCTTGTAGGTTTGCAGGTGGTCTTTGAAAAAGCTACTTGAAAGATAACGGCGTATGGTTTCATCCGGGGTTTCGTTGCCCTTCTTGCCCAAGCTTTCCGCCAGCCATGTCAAGTTTTCTTCCAGTGTCTCGGCACCCCACACAGCCAACAGGAATTCGCGAATGCGGTTGGCGGCATCGTCCTCGAACCAGAGTTCGTCGGTGATGGGGATGATGCCGTCGGCGTCGGCGGGGAAGGTTTTGTAGCGGGTGGCGTCGAAACCGACGTTGCCAGCGTGAGCGTAGATTAGGCCAGGTTCGCCGAGGCTGTAGCGGCCCATCATGCAGCCGATGGCGTAGGAAATCAGGCGCTGGCAGTCTTTCTCGCGGTCAGCGCGGGTGAGGGTGATTTGGTCTTCTGGGACTTCGGGGGATAGTTCGTTTTGTAAACCGTATGCTCTTATATAAATTTGGTTATTTTCTTCTTCTAAAAAGATCATTTCACGAACAGCGTCGTTTGAATTCTTGGAGTATTTCGTCCACGACATTTCTAAATTAAATAACTTATTTTTACTGGTAATTTTCGGCGCGGGAAAATTCCATGAATTCTCATATTCATCTAAATTGTCATTTGCCAAATGAATGCATCTTTTGCTTATCTCAAGTCCTTCATTATTTGAAGAAAGCATTTCTCCAGGAAGCTTCAAAATATCGCCCACCTGAAAGGCCATGCTCGGATTTATTATCTTTAGAAGGTAATTACATACATTTGAATTAAGAAATCCAACAACATTCTTTACGTCAATTGCATCTGTGAACGCACTCATTCCATTAATATCAAAAACGAACCCAGATGGAAAATAACGAGAACCAAATTTTGATGAACTTATCAATGTCCAACTTGCCGACTCCCGAAAATAAAAATCTAGGTTTTGTGGCCGAGACAGAACTTTCCCTGCATCATCTGCATACGATTTGATTTCAAAACCATCGTTTTGCCAATTAACTACATAATTTTGATTTCCAAACCATTTCCTGAATTCGCCACCTTTGTTATAGGGAAACCATTTCAGTCCAGACAAATTGGCATCGTGGCGACTTTTAGCAGAAAGGCAAATGGAATAAAAGTTTAGTTCGTGCCATAGCCTGATAAATCGCTCGTTATTAGCTGTAGCTAGCCCTTGTTTAGCTTCAATAACCGAAGAAAGTGTTTTAGCCTCAAAGACCCTACGAACTGCATCACCCACCCAATAAGCAACAGGACTACCTGGGATTCTTAAAAAGTCATTTGTTGATGACTCAAACATAGCTGAAGTTGGAAACCTTTCTTCGAGTTCCTCATTTGAAGCGACACTACCTTGCTGTTCAAATAAGCGCTTATAGCGACCCCGATAATCAGGCGGAGATTTATGCCGGAATGTGAAGGCACAACTTCCGAAGTCTGAGGCGTTGGTGCACAATTAGCAGTTCCTAATATGGCAATGGTGTAAATTCACGATTTTCGGCATGAGTTCCCCCTATCCCCATCCTGATTCATGCAGCAGGCGCAATTTGCCCAGCCCGGACAGACTGCGGCATGCCGAGGTAGGTGAACTGGTTGATGATGGCGGCGCGAACGTGGCTCTCGGCAACCTGCCGGTCAAATTCACGGGAGAAGAGGCGATCCCCCAATTGCTTGAGCCGATACATCATGTTTTCGGCGAGGCTGCGCTGGTGGTAGCCGGAGTCTTCCTTCCAGCCGTCCCGTCCCTTGGCCGCAATCTCGGCCAGGATGGCATCACGCGGATGGTCATTCCCCCACAGCACCGCACCCTCGCGGGGCGGAATCGTCGCCTTGGCATCCCGCTCGGCAATGGCGGCATGCGCCCCTTCGGTGTCGTAGGCGCCATCGGCAGAGACTTGAGCAACTTCGCCTTCTACTTGTGCCAACAGGTCAGGGAACACTTCGTTGTCGTGCCAGTCAGCCGTAGTCACTTCAATGCCAATGATGTCCTTGGCAGTTGCGTCGACGGCCAAGTGAATCTTGCGCCAGGTGCGGCGCTTGCCAACGCCGTGCTGGCGAACTTTCCATTCGCCCTCGCCGAAGATCTTCAGCCCGGTGGAATCAACCACGACATGCGTGGCGCCGCTTCTCGGACGACGGGGAATCTTCACTTCCAGCGTGGCCGCCCGGCGCGACAGGTGGGTGTGGTCCGGTACCGGCAGATCCAGCGCACACAAGCGCATCAGCGATTTGAGCAGACCTTCGGTGGCTCGGTAGGGCAGGCGGAACAGGGTTTTGAGCGTCAGGCAGGTCTGAATCGCCACATCCGAGTAAGACCCCGGCTTGCCTCGACCGACCGGTCGCGGCGGCGTCCAGTTCTCGGCAATGCTCGCTTCGTCAAACCAGATCGTCAGGTTGCCGCGACTAACCAACGCCCGGTCGTATTCCGCCCAGTTCTTCACCTGGTAGCGGTATTTCGGCTTCGCCGGGCTCTCGTCTATCTTGGTTCTTGCAGCCATCTGGATGCCCTCATTCCGTCAAATCCTTGCCAAATGGCATGGTATGACATTATATTGCGCCAACGCCGAAGTCTGATCCAAATACTCCACGCCCATTGTGTGAGAAAGTTTCAATTGCGGCTACATTGAATAACCAGCTTCGCAGATCCTCGAATGTCGACAGGAACATCCAATTGGGGATCGTGATCATCCCGACAACACCACCTGATTTAGCGAAAACAGCATTTCGCATAATGAAGCAAGTGTAGAGGTCGCCTTTCGCAATCTTATAGTTTGCTTCTACGAGTCGTTTCACGTGGCCGTCAAAATATCGGGACCCCATATACGGCGGATTCGCGACCACCGCATCGAACTTCATCCCCAATATCTTCGCCTGCTGCACCAGCGGTACCAAATCCTGCGCCGCCGCCTTGGCAAACACATCACCGTTCTCGATGGCCTTGGCAATGCCATCCTCCAATCCGGCCAGACCCTCCTCCAGCACCTTGGGAATCTGAATCAGCGAGCCGAAGGTCTTGGCGTGGGTGAAGGTGTCGAGCAGTGCGCCCAACACCGTCCGGTTAACGCCGTGGGGCTTCAGGTGGCCGGCGAACTCGTCGAGACCCATGTCGGCGCTTTCCTGCAAGGACAGCACGTTGAGTTTGACCGGTGTTTCCAGTAGGCGGCGATCATCGGCCCTCGCTTTCATCAATAGCGCAAAGCCGGCCAGTTGCGCGGCGCGGTCGTCGATGTCGAGGCCGTAAAGATTCATTTCCAGAATCAGGCGGGGAATGGCGCGAGCTTGGTAGCCCCGCTCCAGATAGATGTCCTTAAGGACTTCGTAGGCTTCCACCAGGATGTGGCCGGAACCGCAGGCGGGATCGAGCACGGTGATGGTTTCGGGGTTGAGGCTTCCGCCGTCCTCGGCCATGCGGGTTTCAATTAGGGCGTCGAGCTGTGCCTGCACTTCCGGCGTTTGCTCGGCCGGCTCGATGTAGTAAGGCCACTGGCTCTTGAGGCTTGAGGTTGGATTGGCCATCAACCATAGGCGGCCGACGCTGTTCTGCACCAGGTACTGGACGATCCAGTTGGGCGTGAATAGTTGGGTGGCGGCGGGGATGTCCTCGCTCTTGACCACCTTGCCGATCACTTCGTCCTTCTTCTCGGAAATGTAAAACTGGTAGAGCCAACCGATCACCTCGACTTCGTTCCAGTCTTCCTCGGGAATCGCCTCCACCAGCTTGGCGACGACGGAATCGGTACGCTCCAGATTGCCGGGCAACAAGAGTTCTGATTCGTCGTCGATGCGCTCAAACAGGAAGGGCATGACGCTGGAGAGCGCGTTGCACTGTGCCACCAGCAACAGCCGGTAGAGTTCGCCGTCCTTTGTGCCGGCCAGCTTCATGTCGGCGATTTGCTGTGCGTGCAGGCCGGGGAGCACGCCCACCAGTTCGGTGGCATGGGCGAGGATTTCAGGCAAGCCGCCTTCGCGGCTGGACAGCACACGGTGGCCATGCCCGAGGTAATCATGAATCTCCATGAAGCGCAGCGCAGCAAAGCGGTTGAACCAGGTGTAGGCGATGGCTTCCGCCGTCTCGCCAGCGCCGACTTTCTGCATGCGCTTGATCAGGCGCTCGCGCTGCTCATGCACCTTGGCCGGCCACGCCTGGCCGGCGATGAGGGTTACGTCGCCCTTCTTCTCGCTGGGGGCGATCTCCAGTTTGCCGTTCTTCTCGGAGATACCCAGCAGGTTGGCACGCGCCATGACGGCGGCGATGAAATCCTTGCGCGCCTGCGGGGCGTAAGTCTTGAGCTTGGCTTTGTTCATGGGTCAGAGCCGATCGAGGTATTGGGTAATGCGTTCGAGAATGGCGGCGAAGGGCACTTGGCCGGCGTAGTAGAGGGCGGCAGTTTCGCGGTATTTGCGTTCGTAAAGGGCGCGCTCGGGGGGGGCGCTCAGCATAAAGGCGGCGTTGCTGGCAATGTGGAGGTTGTCGGCCTTGGGGAAGCGCCGCTGCTTGTGGGCGTGGTAGGCGGGTGTGCCGATGAAGGCTTGCACCTCCGGGCTGCCCAGCAGGCAGTAAAGGTCGTAATAGTGGCGCAGGAAGTTCTTGGCGAAGGCGCCGCTTTCTTGCTGCTTGCGATATTTGGTGGAGACGGTTTGCAGCTTTTCAACAAAGGTGTAGCCGAGGGCGTAGCAGGCGATGTCACGGGCGCGATTGTCGACCACTGCCAACCCGGTCTTGAGTGCCGCGTCCAGTGCCCAGGAGCTAACGGTTCGCGGGGTGTTGGGGGCGGTGGTGTCAAAACCGACTTCCAGCAAGATGCCCTCTTTCACTCCGGGCAGTGCTTGCGTGACCGAGGGGTAGATCAAGACGATGCCGCCGTTGCGATAGCTGGTGTCGTCGTATTCCGGATCGCGCTTGACTTCGCGCAGATCGGGAATGACGATTTCGCCGGCAAGCCAGTCGAAAAATACCTTTCGTGCGGCTTGGTGTGCGGGTTTATCGTGATTTTTGCCAACCTTGAGTGCTTGCTCGGCCGGTGGCTCAAAGCAAATATCAATGTCTTCGGAAAAGCGTTCGATGATGCCGTGGCCCTTCGATAGCGATGTGCCGCCCTTGAGTTCAAAGGTCCAGCCCTGCTGCTGCAAGCCCCACAAACAGTGCATGAGCCAATAGTCTTTTTCGATCAGGGCGGCGTCGATTTTGTGCGCGTCGGCAAGCTGATGGACCAGATCGACAAAGATGGGCAGTTGATGCAGGAATTTGGGCATGCTGGCTATTCAGAACCCTTTTTCGCTGCCGATGCGGGGCATTTCCCTTTTGCGAGCCAGGCAGTGACCAAACGCCGAGTGGCGGCTGATCCGTAGTCGGAAAGGCTCTTTCTGAGCACTTTCTGATCGAACTCGGGCAATCGCCGTTGCGCGCAGGCGAGGATTTCGGCTTCGTCCTCGGCGAGTTCGGCCAGGTTGTTCAGCATATCGACGAACAGAAATTCGGGTGTGACCTGCATCGTTTTGGGAAAGCGGAGCTTGACCCGAAAGTCGTAGGTGCGATTGCCGAGCGTGAATTGACCATGGCGTTTGTGGTTGTAAACGACGGTCTTGTTGTAGAGCTGCGTCGTGCCCAAGCGCAACGAGTTGTAGACGCTCGGGTTGAAGCTCAGAAAGTTCTTGTCGCGCAAAAAGGCGGCGAGGAGATCCTTTTCCTCGGGGGGCACTTCACCAAAGACGTTTTTCCTCGGCTTGTAATAGAGACCCTGCGCCAGCTTGCGCAACTTTCCGGCCGCCACCAGGCGCTGCAATTCACGGTCAACGCTGCTTGAAAACGGCTGCAAGTCCTCGCGGCGATACACCTTGCCGACCCGGACGTGCTTATCCAAGGTTCCACTGGGCGCCGAGAAAGAATGAACGTTCATGACTATTTTCTCATTGAAATTTCATGCAATGATAGACTGAATCGCTTTGCCGCGCTAGCTGATCCGGGCGCGCTTGCCGGACTGGATAATGTCGAGCAACTCCGCTTTTAGCTTGGCGACGTAGGATTCCACGTCGGCCTCGGTTTCCAGATAGATCGACGGTGACAGGTCGGCGGCACGGATCATCTTCGAAGGTTTTGGCGCATTAGTCACTGAGTTTGTGACCAGGGTCGTCGTTGTATTGATCGTTGCTGAATCATTGACGACAAGCGGCGACTTGAGGCTGGTCTTTTCCAAGACGGCCATCGCCTCGTCGAGAAGGTTGCCGCCCTGTTCCTGGTGGTACAGGATCTTCGGGATGCTGGACAGACCCGCCACCTTGGTCTTGAGGTCCTGAAGGGGATGCAGCGCCTTGTTGCGCAGATCGGCATCGGCCTGGATCTGATCGAGGGATTTCTGGACTTCGGCGATCTTGGCGTCGATGGATTTCAACGCCCGTTCACGCTTATCCTGCGCAGCGGCCTCACTTACCACCTCGACCGTTTTGATCAGCGCGTCGATGCGAGGAATCTGGCCGTAGGGCGTCGGGTTGTCACGGATGGCTTCCAGGTCATGCAGGGCCGTTGTGCTGGCCGCATCCTTGAGCAGGACGTCGCGGTTGTCGCCGAACCTGGTGAGGGCCTCCAGCAGCTTGCGCCAGGTGGGCAACTGGGTCTTGTAGAAGCTCACGACGTCATGGATGTCGTCGCTGGTGTCGAGCCAGTCAGTCTTCGTCGCCAACATGGCCTCGATGAATTCGAAGGCATCGCGAATGGCGAGTTGCTTGCCGATGCGAGTGATGGCGGCGGCGATCACGTCCTTGCCGGGATGGTGCTTGGCGGAGGCGGTTTGGACGTAGCTCTTCAAATCGCCTTGCCAGTCGCCAAGGGCAGCGCGGTAATCGGCGACGAGTCCGTCGGCATCCTCGCGGGCCATCTTGGAGAAGATTTCCTTGTAAAGATCCCGCGCCCGCTTGATGGTGGCGGCGTCCGGCACTTTCTTCTTGAGAATGGCTACCTGCTTGAAGCGCACCGACTTGGTGAGCGGATCGACGGCGCTCTTGGGATCGAGATCATCACCCTCGCACATCAGCTTGATCTCGCCAGCCATGAACAGGCGCGCTACCAGCAGCACGACTTCCCATTCGGGCTTCCAACCCCAAGGAATGCCGGTGAAGCGATCCACCACGTCGGAGAGCAGCACGCGCTCGGCGCTGGCCTTGAGTTGCAGGTATTCGCGCACCTCTTTGAGGGCGAGCGGATTGCCTTCTTCGCCGTTCAGTTGCAGGCCTTGCTGACCAATGTCGTCGGCCGCCAGCACCGCCTTGATTTCGGCGATGGCATCGGCTTGCCGAACCTTGAGGTAAGGCAACTTGGTGTAAGTGTTCGAGATCAGGTAATTGACCAGCTCGTCGAGCAGTGTCGACGGGTTGGCGGCTTTGATCTGGGGCTTCTGGCCAAGAGCATAGAAATCGCCTGCAATAAGCAGTTCGCTCAACTGCGCGAGGATGCGGGAGCGACGCTCGCGATTTTCGTCCTTGCGGTCGGAAAGGATTCTCTTCAATGAAGCGGCTGCGGAACTCGCCTTGGGGCTGTCGATGAATTTCTCGATTTGGAGGTACAAGGTCAGTTCGATATCGAGACGATCCCCTTCTTCGGTGCGTATAAGCGCCCGGCCACCACCCTCGGAACTGCGCAGGATGCACTTGGCTTCTGTCAGTGCTTCGTAATCATCGCCCAACGGAGTGATTAGTTCTAGGGTCAAGGCATGGCTGGCATTCTTCCAGGGGGCACCATCAAGGAATCGATTGATTTCGTAGTCGGCCTTGGTGTCTTTGTGACGTACCTTGGTTTGGCCGCTCAGGATGTCATCAAAGATCAACTCGCTCAGAAGTCGCCACTTCTCGTTTGCGGATACGGCAACGTGGCCGATCTCACGCGCAACATCACGTTCTTCGTTGGTCAGGAAGAACCAGAGGTCGCCGTTACGGCTCACCAGACGCTGTTTTTCCAGGCGTGCCAAGCTCTCTTGAATTCGACGCTTGAGTACAAGCTTATCGGCATCGATCTGATCAACACAGAGGGTGGCCAGGTTGTCGATGTTCGGTTTGACGATGTCCGGGATGTACCGAATCAGGAACAAGGCCTTGAGCAACAGGACGTCGTAGGCCTCCAAAGCTGCATTTTGGGGCGCGGTGTCGATGGAATACTTAGCACTGGTGTCGATGAAACTTTCGATCGACGGGTAGAAGTCATACAAGGGAATCAGGGCAGTAATATCGCGATCCGCGTTGCGCACAGACGCCGACTGGAATGCGTCCAAGAGAGATCGTTCGCCTTTGGACAGGTGCTTACCAGTAGCTCCAACCTTGCGGATCGACTCAAATATCTTTTGCAGCAAAGTGAACTGGTACGGAGCAAACGGGTAGCAAGCAACAAATTCGGCGGCGTCCTTGTAGCTCTTCATGGTTACCGAGTTGCCGACGAAGGCCAACTGGTTGTTGATGATGTCGCCCTTCTTTTCAAACCGATCGCGCAAGGCCACGTGGGCCGCTTCGGTTTTCGCCAACAGGCGCTCGCCAATCACCTCATCGGTGTTGGAACTCGCCAGCGACAACCGGGTATGGAAGCGCCCCTGAATCTTGGAGAAATCCTGAGACTTGGCCTTGTTGGCCTCGCCGATGGCGGCGTCGATGTCCTCTTGACTGGTCACGATCACCCAGGCGCGGCCGTGGCACAAGGTACCGAGTTGCTCGGTAATGGTTTGCAAGGTGAGCATGAGCTGGGTGTTGTCGCCGATGAACTGGCCGACTTCATCCACCAGGAAGATGATGCGGTGGCCGGCGGGTTTGGTGTCCAGATACTCCTGGATCATCTTGGCCAGGCCTTCGATGTTGATGCGGAACTCGTCCCGTGATTTGTCAAACCACGAGGCCGCTGAACTCTCACTTTGGTCAAGCGCCTTGGCAAAGGCATAAATCACTTCGTCACGATGAAAGTCGACTGCGTCGCGCTCTTCTTCCCAGGATGAACCCTGCTTGTCCTTGAATGCTTGCTTGAATATTTCGTACTTGCCTTCTTTGACAAGACGACGCTCCATATTGGCGATGTACGGGGCATCCCCGCTGTAGCCGAGTTTCTCGTTGAAGACGCGCAGGAAGACCTGGAGGATCACATCGCGGTCCGACTTGCTGTCG
>CAISUK010000450.1 GCA_903888645.1 uncultured Pseudomonadota bacterium
ATCTGTACTGATTTCGAGGAGTTGCATGGCGATCGTGCCTTTGCCGACGACCACGCGATCGTCGGTGGCCTGGCGCGTTTCAACGGCCAGTCGGTGATGGTCATCGGTCATCAGAAAGGCCGCGACACCAAGGAAAAGATCCTGCGCAACTTCGGCATGCCGCGTCCCGAAGGGTATCGCAAGGCCCTGCGGCTGATGAAACTCGCGGAAAAATTTGGCTTGCCGGTATTGACCTTCGTCGATACGCCAGGCGCCTATCCGGGCATCGATGCCGAAGAGCGCGGCCAGTCCGAGGCGATCGGCCGCAATCTTTATGTCATGGCCGAGCTCAAGGTGCCGATCATTGCCACCATCATAGGCGAGGGCGGTTCCGGTGGCGCCCTGGCCATTGCGGTGGGCGACACCGTAATGATGATGCAATATTCAACCTACGCGGTGATTTCCCCGGAAGGCTGCGCCTCGATTCTCTGGAAAAGCGCCGAGAAGGCCAACGAAGCGGCCGAGACCATGGGCATTACGGCGGCACGCCTGAAAGCCCTCGGCCTGATCGACCGCATCGTCAATGAACCCATGGGCGGCGCCCACCGCGATTACCGCAGCGCAGCCAATTCGCTGAAGAAAGCCCTGCAGGAAGCGCTCAAGCAAGTCTCCGGAATGTCGCCGGCCGAATTGATCGAACGCCGCTTCGAGCGTCTGATGGGCTATGGCAAGTTCAAGGAACAACCCCTGCACTGACGGCAGCGCTCTCGCCGAACCGATTGTCGCCGCCGTCGCTGCCATCCTGCTCCGGCAGGTCGGCGCGGGCCAGGCGGTCGTCGTCGGCTTGTCCGGCGGCGTCGATTCGGTCGTTCTGCTGCACATCCTGAAGCGTCTGTCGGCGCGGCATCACCTGCTGCTGTCAGCTTGCCACGTGCATCACGGTCTGAGCCCAAACGCCGATGCCTGGCAGCAGCATTGCGCGGCGCTTTGTGCTGGCTTGGCGCTGCCGCTGTCTGTGCATCAAGTCGTCGTCAGCGACAGCGGTGGCGAAGGCCTTGAGGCGGCGGCGCGACGGGCGCGCTATCAGGCTTTCTCTGAACTCAATGCCGATTGGGTGGCGCTGGCCCATCATCGCGGCGATCAGGCTGAGACCCTGTTATTCAACCTGCTGCGCGGTACCGGTCTACGCGGCGCCGCGGCCATGCAGGTGGCCCGTCGCGGTGCGCTGAATTTGCTCAGACCGCTGCTCGATCTGCCGCGCAGCGAACTCGTCGCCTATGCCGAGCACCATCATCTGCAATGGATCGAAGACGAGAGCAATACCGATACGCGGTTCTCGCGTAACCATCTCCGCCTGGAAACATTGCCGGCGCTGCAACAGCGCTTCCCCGCTGGCGAAGCCAATCTGGCGGCAGCCGCGCGGCGTTTCGGCGAGGCACTGGCACTGCTCGACGATCTGGCGGGTCTCGATCTGGGCGACTGCGCGCCTGAATTTCCGCTGTCGGTGAGCCTGTTGATGCCCCTCAGCGAGCCGCGTGGGCGCAATTTGTTGCGCTTCCTGCTCGCCGCGCACGGCGTTGGCATTCCCAGCGAGGAGCGATTGAGCGAAGCGCTGCGGCAACTCCTCGGCGCCCGAGTCGACCGCCATCCATCGATCCGCTTCGGCCATCACACACTCTATCGCGAGCGCGGTCAGATCAAGCTGCGTGAGGTTTTTGACTCATAGATTTTTCAGCAGTCCGGCCAGTTCCACCGCCGACTTGACGGCCATCTTTTCAAAGACGTTGGCGCGATGGACTTCGACCGTACGCATGGCGATGCCCAATTCGTCGGCGATGACCTTGTTGAGCTTTCCCGCGAGAATCCGTTGCATGACCTCGGGCTCCCGCGGCGTCAGTCGCTGCAAGCGTGCCGCCAGGCCGGCAGACTGGGCGTGGCTGGCGCGCCGGGCCGCATCGAAAGCCAGCGCTGCGACCACCTTGTCGACCAGTTCATTGTCATGGCAGGGTTTCTCGACGAAATCGAAGGCGCCTTTCTTGACGGCGCCAACCGCCATGGCCACGT
The DNA here is from genome assembly GCA_903888645.1 of uncultured Pseudomonadota bacterium. Lineage (GTDB taxonomy): Bacteria > Pseudomonadota > Gammaproteobacteria > Burkholderiales > Rhodocyclaceae > CAISUK01. The sequence continues at coordinate 2,044 of CAISUK010000450.1, forward strand.
CGCCGTGCCCGGTGAGGAAAATGACCGGCAAGAAAAAGCCGCGCTCCAGCAACTTGTCGAACAGTTCCATGCCGCTCATGCCGGGCATACGGATATCGAGCACCACGCAGCCCAGCGGGTCGCTTACGCATGACGCCAGGAAGGCTTCGGCCGAATCGTAGGCGAGCAAGGCAACGTGTCGCGAACGCAGCAGGAAGCCGAGCGCGTCCCTTATCGCTTCGTCATCGTCCACGATATGGGCGACCGGCGCAGTCGCGGTCGCAGACATTTTGTGCAGCGTAGTTCCATCAGTTTTCATCGGCGCCCCGCAGCTGCAGATG
>CAISUK010000451.1 GCA_903888645.1 uncultured Pseudomonadota bacterium
TCGGAATTTGAGGACTCTCGCGTGCTGGTGGTCGATCCGGGGTTTTTTTCGGTGGATTGGGTGCTGATCAGCAATGGGGAACTGCGGCGACAATCGTGCGGCACCAGCCTGGAAGCGTCCTCCGTCATCCTTGACGAGGCGGCAAAACTGCTTGCCAATGACTTCGGCGGCAATGTCGGCCGCGAGCGCCTTGAGAACGCCATTCGCCAGAATCAGACCGAGGTTCGGCTGTTTGGCGAAAAGATTGACATCACGCCGTACCTGAGGATGGCGGCCAACAAAATAGGCCCCATAGTCACCGCAAGGTTGAGGGAATCGTTACGTAAAGAAAATGCAGGAGCGGACATTGCCCTGCTGGTCGGCGGAGGTGCGGGGTTCTTTGAGTCGGCGGTGAAGGATGCATTCCCGCAACTAAAAGTCTTCACGCCAGCGTCACCGGTCTTTGCCAACGCCCGCGGCTTCTGGCGGATGGGTGCTTGAAATGATCTCGATAAGGATCGTTGTGAAAATTCCGGAAAGTATCTATCCAGAGTTGATTTCGGATTTATCCAGGGTTCAGCTTCGCGATCGAGCCGAACGACTGCGAGTGCTGGCCATGCTGGGATTGAGAGACCTGCACCAACTCAAGTCCGCGCACGCTGCCCCGAGCGAAGCTGAGTCATCGGACTCGGGAACGAATGCCAGTGATCAGAAAGGCACCACGAGCAAACTTATCCAGCGGCTTGCGGACAGCTTGTAAGCGTTCTAGCCATATCGTAGATGCCATCGTCACTGTGACAAATGGCACTGAACGAGCTATCCGCCTGCAGGCCATGAAAATATCCCGCCAAACGTTGGGCGTGTAAGGGATGTCGAATCAGAACACCAACTTAAGTCTCGGGACCAACCCAGCCAGGCAGCAAACTCGCGCCCGAACTTGAACGCTTGGTATTCCCCATCGTCGCCACCGCTGCTTTCGCAGTGATTAGCCCGACAACCGGTATATCGGCGTGCAATGGCTGAGGAGAAATCTAAGGTTCGAGACAAATGTATGCATGAACCGCGGAGCTATAATTCGCCTCGCATGATCTCAGTAATACGCTTAAAAAGGCATGCGGACGGGCAGTCGGGCAAGCTAGGGAAGCTTCCTCCTGAACACAAGAATTGGATGTTGCCTATGAATGCTACTCCTTCCGGCCAAGATGCCGGCGCACCCCCTTCAAGTGCATGGGTACGCTTCCTGCGCTCATACGGCCCAACGCCCAACGACCTCAATCTTTTCGACGAGTATGTGACCGGCGCGCTAGGTCGGGCAAAAGTTCAGCCGATAACGCTAACCAGCCCGCAGCTTGAGAAAATGAAGCAGCGGATTGAATCGGGCGCTCCTGGTTCGCTCCTCATCGCCGGAACCGCAGGCGACGGGAAAACCTATCATTGCAGAAGCCTTTGGATCGGATTGGGCGGCAGCCCCCGCGACTGGGCTGGTCCTGCGCAAGTGAAAAAAGTCACCCTCGCCGATGGCAGGATAGCTATTTTCGTGAAAGACCTCAGCGAGCTCAACGACGACCAAAGTGACGATGCTTTGGGATTGTTGGAACGTTCGGTCCTTGGCGGCGAAGACAAGGAATTTTTGGTGGTGGCGGCCAATCACGGACAAATCCTTGAACGGCTGCGCGACATTGGCTTTCGGCAAAACAGGACAAATCCTCTTCGGAAGCCTATTCAAGACGCGTTCTTGCTTTCGGGACTGGTGCCCGAGCGTCTCGCCATTTTTGATTTAAGCCGGACGGCACACAGGCAGTCGTTGGAAGAGGTCTTGACCGCGGTTGCGGGCCACCCAGAATGGGGCAACTGCCTCGATTGCGCCCTACGCTCCGCGGGCCGTATCTGCCCGATTTTTGAAAATCGCGAAAGGCTTCTCGGGTTGCAGGATGGTGGCGTGTTCGCCAGAAGGCTTGGCGATCTGGTGGAGGTCTCAAAGCTCAACGGATGGCATTTGCCCGTGAGAGACCTGCTGGCATTGGCCGCCAACATGATTCTTGGCCACCGTGACGCCCGCGAAGGACTGTTGGCCTGCGCCGATGTTGCCCGCATCCAGGACGGTGGGGTAATCGAGCGAGGCAGCATCTACGACAACGTGTTTGGCGCCAATCTTCCGCGCAGAAGGGCCAACGACCGCCAAGTCTTCCGCGCGCTCGCGTCCTTCGGCATCGGGGAAGAAACCTCCAACGGTGCAGACGGCCTGTTGGTATATGGGGCAGACGACACCAAGCTTACGGAGGCGTTTTCCCAGTTTGTCGGCAACGACGCCATTTATGGGGCCACCCCTTCTTATCTCGCGGCCCAAAGAGCCTATCTCGAAGGAGAGGAAGCGGCACGGTTGGACAACGGAGCGGCGCAGTTCCTCGTCCGCCTTGAAGCACAGCGGCGCAGACTGTTCTTCACGTTGCCGGAAAACGAGACCGACTATCCATTCTGGGCGATGACCGCTTTTAGATTTGCGGGCGACTACCTTGAAATGTCCTCGGCTCTCTTCGAGCGCAAAGCCGTCAGCGAAACGATCCGATCTCGTCTTGTTCGCGGGTTAAACCGTGTTATGACCGGGCTTCTCATTGAGAACGCCGACCGCATCTTTGTCGCCAGCTCTGGAGGTTTCACCCAATCCAGAATCAGCGTCCTATGCGATACAGAAGCACCTGCCCGTCGAGTTGGCGGTATCGGCATGGCTCTACGCTTGGACGTGCATACAGAACGGCCAACGCTAGATGTCGCATTGGCGCAAGGCTCTGGCGGCTCGGCGACATTCAACCTCACCCCCGTCCGCTTCGAGTTTCTCTGCCGCGTGGCTGAAGGCTCCCTGCCAGGCAGCTTCTCCAACGAGTGCCTAGAAGACATGCTCGCCTTCAAGGCGAAGCTTCTGCGCAAGGCAGAGCTTCTCGGGTCAGCCAGGCTTACGGATGACGAGGGGGAGGCTGGTAGCGACGAGGAGGCCCTGACTCTCACATTCATCGAGATAGAGCAAAGCGGCCATGGATTTTCCCGGCCTGTCACAGTAAGGACCGCGCCATGAGGCCGCAAATCGACGGAGTCGACTTCGCCGTTGACGAGCATATCTGGGGGCATCGCCTTTATGACGAGCAACTCCCTCACCTTACCGTATTGGAGTTCCTTGGCGTGCTCGGCTCCAACGCCGACAATCCACTAATCGCCACACCCGACGAAACTGTGCGTTATCGGCCACAGCGGCAAATCAGGCTGCGCGGATTGCTCTTCAACAATCCTTATGTCGAGTCCGTGCACGAGCGAGCCCAATCCGACGAGGACAAATGGAAACAATGGGGCGCCTTGTTCGCCGGAGACGCCACGGGCATCGGAGACGACAACATGGTGTATCTACGTAAGGCGTTCACCAGCTTCGATGATTTTGCCAAGTCCATTGAGCTATTGCGTTCCTCGGCGTTCGAAGCCCGCAGCAACAAACGTTGGAGCTCAAAATTCGTCTTCCCCTTCGGACCTGACGCCCTATACGAAGACTTACGCGTCGACTCTGGCGGCGCGTCGAATGACCGGCGCTTCTTCGCCCGAACAGGTGAGATTCTGTATCTGATGCTTTGCCGCGCGAAACGAGGGCCCGAACTTGGGCAGAAGCTGGTTGAGCGCCTCTATGACGCCGGCGCACCCATGAACCGGCTTGTGAAAGCCTTGCAGGGCGAACCACAACTCGCGCAGGATTCCCGTCCGGTAGGTTATCTGCCATTCGCAACCCATCCGCGCTTTGACCGTCTGTGTGACGATTGGCTGGCGATTCTCTCGCGCGACATGCCGATATACGACGCTTTGGAGCATTTGATCGCCAGCGCGGGACTCAATCTTCTTTTGTATTTTCTCGAACGGGCGAAAGCGCAAGCCGGCGACAGCGATCCGGTTGAGCTAGTCTGCGAAATTGTTTCGCGCGAACGCACCAAGGTAAGAGCGTTGTCCGGAGACTCATACCAGGCCAACCAAGCCTTGTCGCTTCGGGCCGTTAGGACTGCCGTCGAGCAAATACGGCTAGACGAAGATTGGGCCGCCGCTCTTGTCTCCGACGATCCGCAAGGGGAATGCCTGCAAATGATGAGAGCCTGGTTCCAATGGCCCCCGACCAAGGACGACGAAGAGGCTGACCACACGCTAAAAACAGGCGACGAGCTAGTCCGGGAGCTCGTCGAGAAGGCCACATCTAGGCACGAGCAGCATTTCGGAAAGATTCATGCTGCATGGTCGCGCTCCATCGGCCTAAGTTCCAGGCGGCTGTCCCGGCGAACCCGATATGCGCCAAACGACAGGCTGCTGAAAACTTTGGTTATCGCCATCGTCGACGACCGCATGCAATTTGATGAGTTCTTGCAGGAGGCCCGGCGCAGATACGGGATCGTAATCGGCGACACGGAGGGCGCACGATTGATCAAGGAAAGGCAAGTCGATCAAGAGGCGCTAAGCGACAACAGCGCGAACCTTGAAAAACGTCTGATGGGTCTTGGTCTGGTCCGCAAGCTTTCAGACTCGTGCTCCTTCGTTGAAAATCCCTTTATCGCCGAAGGATCCGAGTGATGCTGACGGACCGCATAGTCGGCCGCGTCGGCGCGGACATTCTCCAACGGAGGCTAGCCGACGCGAGGCAAGCCGACGGGACCCTGCCGGACTCGGCGGCTCTTTTCCGTCTGGACAAGCTTGCCTCGGGCCAAATCGCATCGATTGTGCGAGAGATTCTCTCCAATCCTGATCTCACCTCGCGCGTCGACTTGCGCATTCCATCAGCCCTCGTGGAAGGCGAGGGACTTCCTGCCGAGGCGCTGACATCACTCAACGCAGGGGCAGTGCGAAACGCCGGAACAATGAAGGAAGCGCTGCTGACCGCAAACGGCAACGAGCACAACCTCGCAGATACCCTTGGGCATGTAACCGCGCTTGGCGCGAAGGAGTTCCGGGCCAATGAGGACGCCTGGGTGGACGCCACATGCCATGTCGCCGGCATTGCCCCGACACCTGAGGATCGTGCCATTTTCCGTGCGGCTCTCAAAGGACTGACATTTGTCGCAGAGCTTTCGCTAAACCAGCTTGGCGACTACTGCTCGCTTGTTAGTGAGGCGAGCTCTGCCCATGGGCTGCCCATTCGCGACGCTATCGGCTGGGCTCTGCCTTATGTAGGATTGCCAAGAGACACATCGCTTTTCTCTAATGCAAAAACCTACGGCCAGGCGGTCGCACCGTGGCGCAAAGCCTTTGAAAAGCTCTATGCGAACCGAGCCCCTTTGCTGAAACGTCTTAGGCCAAACGGCCAACCGCTTGATGCCGAAGAGATGCTCGTTCGCTTAGAGGAAAATGCAGAAGTTATTCCTGATCACGCAAGACCATTCCTCGAAGCCTTCATTTTTGCCGATGGCGGAGACGACCAAACAGCAGTGGAAATCGCCTCGCTTGAATGGGAGAAGGACGGGGTTCATTTCATCTTCGACAAACCCAAGGAGCGCCAACAAGGCCTGTCGGATGCGACGATCCATTTCTTCGACCACGACTGCGAAGACCCGGATGTCCTGGACGCACATTGGCGCAAGCATATTGTTGATTTGCGGGCGCGGGAAAAACGCGCCGATTTCGCCGACGAAGAGGACGAGGTCTTTTTTGAGCTTCATCGTCGCTATCTGGAACAAAACCCGAAGCTGCACGCCCGTTGGGAAAAAGTGGTCTTCGGCAAACCAATCGAATGCGATGATTTCTTCGACGGGTTTGCCGCCGTTGCCCAGAGGCTGGTGGTCGGAGCGGGAGAGCCTGATGGCGAGCGCCTGTTGCGACTCACCGTTTCGAAAGGCCGCAAGGAGTGGCGCGAACGCTTCAACCACGACGTAGGGACGTTCTTTTCGGCAATGCACCGAGGGCTCAAAGAGCTGCTCGGTTCAAAGGCCGAATGGCGATTGGAGCGCATGGGTTCGGCCCAGTTGCCTGATCCGCTGTTCGACTATCCCGCGTTTTTTAACAAAGAAAAGGAAATTCGCGGCGACAAGCTGAAGCCATGTTCATCGCTGGCCAAGAACTCGGTCCAAATAAAGTTTGAAGTCGCCCTTGTGGAACGCAAGGGGGCTAGCGAGAAGACTCTCGAAAAGACGCAGCTGCTTTGGCTCTACCGTCCTGAGTCGATTGGACTGTCCATGGTCGAGGACATGCAGCGGTTGCATGAAAAGGGCTCCGTAGGGCGCACCGATGTCCCGCGTCGGCTCGTCAGTAAGAAGGGTGGCGTGCAAAGCGTCTCACTACGCGACACCTCGACACTCGAGGCTACCTTCGCGCGCGATGCCGGATCGTTGGTTCCACCCCCCAATAAGCTACGAAGTTTCCGGGCTGAGATTAAGCGCGTGATCGACGAGCTCACTAAGGACGGGCGCCTTTCCCCCGACCAACGTGACGACCTGCGCTTGGCATGGGATGCCTTTGAGGCCGATTACATCCAAGCCTTGGGCGATTTCATCAACACAGGCCTCCACGGCGAGGCTGTGCTGCGCCAAGCCGACACTTATGCCGCGCTTTTGCGCGCCTTGGCCGTCCATGCACGGGGCGACATATGCCGCTCCAAGTTCGTCGCGGAGGTTCTTTCCATCGGCACCGTGCGGGTTTCAGGCGAGCAGCCATGCGTCATCATTCCCCCGTGGCATCCGGAGCGCATGAAGGCGTTGGCTGTCAAGAGCCGCCGTGTCGCGGGACTTGTGACCCATATCCTCAACGGCAAAAACGTCCTGTTCGGCGACCGAGGAATTTTCTTCCGTGAGTTTTCGGAAGAACTCGCCCATCCGTTCTATCCCGAGATCGCTGCGGCCTATAGGGGCGGGGCGCCAATCCTTGTCAGCGAGACCAGTACGGTAAACGGATACAGTCTCCTTGAGCGGCCCGTTCGCGGAGACGAGGATCTTCTTACTGACGTTGATCCGACTTCGGCGGCAAAGCTCGCGCGGGAACTGATGGAGCGCTATATCGGGTTGCAGCCGCATGAGGCGTCCAATCTTTCGGTGTTGCTTTACAACGCCGATGCTGCCGAGCTTCCTCTTGCGGTTGTACGCGAACTCTCCGGCATGCAGTCGGAAACAGACTTTCAATGCAACGTATCCGTGCGCCATCGCGATCCCGCAAAACTGCGACGTGTCTACGCCGAGCTTGTCACCAAGACAGGAGTCGACCCGGACTTGCCGGTTGTCAGCGAGACCTCTGAAAATTTCATGTCAAAGCTGCGCATCTCGGTCGCTCCACCATCGTCAACGCCAGCCAATGCCAACGATGGGTTCCGCCCCTTCGACATTGCATTCCTCCATGACGTTGTGTCAAGGACCGCAGCGGTGGAATGGATTCCAGTCGATTGGACAAACGAACGTCCAACCTTAGAGCACGCCCCCTCCCGTTGGTCATACCGTAGCGTCTCAGGCGAGAACGAGCTCAAATCAACGACTTTCCTGACCTGTCCGCGTCAGACCGCCTCTGGCTGGGCCTATGTTGGAGCAGTCGCGTCGGTGGTGCGTCAAACAGACGCCACTGCCGGAGCGCAACTGTTGCCGGCCCGGCGCATCTCGCTTCAAAACGAGACATTGAAGGCCACTCTCGACGACGCGCACGCCCTCGCCGAATGGGTCGCCACCTATGACGAGCTTTTGGACAAGCGCCAGCTTCAAGCAAACGGAGTCACGGTGGTCCGCTACCGCAGAGCCTCCACCAACGGCCGCAACACCATCGTCAGCTCCACATCCGAGCTTCGGCTGCTTGGGGTTCTCGCCCGCCGCAGGCTGGGGGAACTGGGCCTCCCTTTCTCGGCGGATGAAACCACCGTTTTGGCTGACCGGATGAAGAAAGACGCCTTGTCGGTGTCAGGCGACATCGTTCTTCGGGCCGCAAAGCGCGGCGTATCGACCGGGGAGATGATTGGGCTTGTCATGAGCCGCCATCTCCTGGAAGAGGAGTTCAAAGTCATTTCGGGCTCTGGAAAGCGGCCGGCCTTCAGCGTCTTCTTTCTGTTGGACGACTATGCCGACTGGCTCGCACAAAAGGAGAGCCGAATCGCCGACATTCTTGGCCTGTGCGTCGAAGAGGGCGAGGAAGGGCCGCGGTTGCATGTTGCGGTGATCGAATCGAAATATGTCTCAGCCACCGGGGCCGCCGAGGCCAGGCGCTCCTCGAAGGCCCAGCTCATGGCGACGCTTTCGACCTTCAATGCCGCCCTGTTCGGGGATCCGGGGCGCCTTGATCGCGACGTGTGGTTGTCGCGTCTGGCCGATCTGCTCGTCGACGCCGACATTCCGCCTGGATGCTCTGGATTGTTGGAGCGTGTCCGCGCGAAACTGCGCGACGGTGAAGCGGCCATCTCGCTGCGTGGCTACTCTCACGTTTTTGTCCATTCCAGCGATCCTGCATCCACCGCATCCGTCTCCGAGCAAATCATGCTCGACGACACAGACGGCGTCCAGGCATGGCAAGAGGTGTTCGACCGTCCCGAACTGCGGGCCTTGGTTGAGTCCTATGCCCGCAATCAGGAACCCACTGAAATCCGCGCGAAGCTAGGCGTGGCGAAGCCTTGGCTTGCCGTGACACCTAAACTGCCGGCAGCGAGGGTCGCGTGGAGCGCGATGATCGAACTGCTTGAGTCTTCGGCGGCGCAGCCTGAGGAGCCCGTTGCCACACCAGAGCCGACGCCAGCAGCCACGACTCCACCGACTGTTGAAACGGAGCCGCAACCCGCGGCAGTCGAGCAACCTGCTCAACCCAAAATCTCCGCCACCGGAGCCACCGCGCTTGACGCCTTGGTCGCTGCAAAGACGGCTGGAATGTCGGCCGCCGCCGACGAACGTGAGGAGTGGGCCCAGGATATAACTCGCAAGCTCAAAGCTGCCCTCAACGGATACGGTCTTCAAGCTGCGGTCCTTGCGACCCGTCTCACGCCGAACGGATGCCTGGTCAGGCTGGCGGGTTCTGATCGCCTACGCGTCGAGGACGTTGAGGCCAAACGCATGCAACTTTTGACCACGCATGCCATTAACCTAGTCACCGTTCAGCCAAAGCCCGGAGAGATAGTCGTCACCATCTCCGGATCCAAGAGGCAGTCTGTATCGCTTTGGGACTTATGGGCAAGGCGTGCCCTAAACAGAAACGCCGCGGGCATCAACACGTCTGTCTTGCTTGGCGTGCAGGAAATCAACGGCGCGTTGCTCTATCTCAACCTCGGCGGCGAGTTCGGCGGATTGGCCGCCCACGACCCGCATTCGCTTGTCGCCGGAACCACCGGTAGCGGAAAGTCGGTCCTCATCCAGGCCATGATTCTCGACATCGCGGCCACCAATCCCAAAGAGCTCGCCCAGATGGTTCTCATCGATCCCAAGATGGGTGTCGACTATTCTGCCTTGGAAGACCTCCCTCACATGCGCGAGAAGATTGTGACGACCAAGGAGCGCTCGACCGAGATACTGGCAAGTCTTGTCGATGAGATGGAGAGCAGGTATCGGATTTTCTCCGAGGCGCGGGCGCGGGATTTGCCGACATACAATGCAAAGTCGGCCCCGGAGAGCCGACTACCGATGGTGTTTCTGATACATGATGAATTCGCCGACTGGATGTTCGACGACGCCTACAAGGGCGCAGTCAGCTCAGCCGTCCAGAGGCTTGGCGTCAAGGCGCGGGCCGCAGGCATCCACCTCATTTTCGCGGCCCAGCGGCCGGATAAAGATGTGATGCCGATGCAGTTGCGAGAAAATCTTGGTAATCGACTGATTCTTAAGGTGGCGAGCGAGGCGACTTCGAAGATTGCGCTCGACCGTCCTGGTGCTGAGTTGTTACTTGGCAAAGGACACTTGGCCGCGAAGCTAAACGGCGAGCAGGGACTGGTGTTCGCGCAGGCGCCGTTCCTTAGCGACGACGACATCGCTGCGGCGGTCGAGGCGATTCGGGCCGATAATTTGCGGTGATTTGCATATAGGGCCTTATCCGCTGCTGCTGACATTGACGGGTAACATGACATACGCAATCCGGATCTGGATCGATGAGCCTGGACAGGTTCTGCTTATGCCACCTATCCATTTTCAATGCCAACGCGTCTGAGATAGTTCAACATATCCTACACGGGCCTTACACCCACTAAAGCCGAACCATCAGAACAATACCGGCCTTGGCTGCCTCTCCGCCGCTGAGGGGCTTCTGGACGTCAAATGTCGCGGCGTTTCCTACCAGACCGAGTACCCGCGCCTGAACCTTATTTCCCACGACTTTTGTGGCACCTGAGGGGGAAGGAATATCCTTCCATGTGGTGCTATTTGAACTTGGCAATGCAATGCCACTCTCCAGTGCCCGCAATAAATCCTCAGTGTTGCGCAAGTATTCAACTGTTTCGTGGGCATTCGCATGAATTTTAGTTAAGTCCATGTCCTGGATAGCATCGCAAATAGCTTCGCAGGCATCTTCGGAAAGCACCAGTCGCTTGTCGTGATCACCGGGGCGGCCTACATAGCAGACTCCGGGCGACTTTCCTAGGACCGGGACAGCAACTGGGATCAGTTTTCTTTCCAGATCGGGGACGTAGACGGTAACCTCGACCTCAAAAGTCGCAGGGATGGCCGTAAGGGTTCCAATTCGTCCCATGTTCGCAAGCAGTTTCTGCTGCAACTCGATCGTGTGGGATTCGCGAAGTCGGCCGACAACCTCAAATTCTCCGTCTGCCGCGAGCAGGATCTCCAATTCTTTGTGCGAGAGAGTCTCGATATGCTTAATATTCCATTTGATCCAGAATGCCTGTTGGGCATCAACCTTGTACACGGACGTCCGTATAGGGTCTTCTCAGTACGGTCAACAATCTCGATGGAATTTGCCGCGTAGTTGATCAAGCAGCGTGATGGACGAGGGGTGATCCCCCTCGGGGAACTTGAACAAACGAACCCTTTGGGGGAGTCTCTGGTTACCAAGCCAAGAGACCCGCAA